>NZ_DAWBAJ010000026.1:19327-30245 GCF_052306735.1 Dysosmobacter sp.
ATCCCCATGACCATGAGCATCCCCATGACCATGAGCATCCCCATGACCATGAGCACTCCCACGACCATGAGCATCCCCACGACCATGAGCATCCCCATGACCATGAGCATCCCCATGACCATGAGCATCCCCATGACCATGAGCACCATCACCACCATCATCATGCCTCTCCCGGGGATATTGACCACATCCTGGACCATCTGGCGGTGCCGGAGGATGTCCGGGAGAATGCCAAGGCTGTATACCGCCGCATTGCTGACGCCGAGGCCAAGGCCCACGGCGTGCCGGTGACGGAGGTACATTTTCACGAGGTGGGGGCCCTGGACGCCGTGGCGGACGTCACCGGCGTGTGCCTGGCCCTGCATCTCATCGAAGCGGACACCATTGCGGCTTCCCCCGTCCATGTGGGCAGCGGACAGGTGCGCTGCGCCCACGGGGTGATGCCTGTTCCCGCTCCCGCCACTGCCAATCTGCTTCAGGGGATCCCCTGCTACGGCGGGGAGATCCGGGGGGAGCTGTGCACTCCCACCGGAGCGGCGCTGCTGGCCCACTTTGCCGCCAGCTTCGGCCCCCAGCCCCTAATGGCACCGTTGAAGACCGGCGTGGGCGTGGGCAAGAAGGAATTCCCCGCCGCCAACTGTGTCCGGGCCATCCTGGGTGAGACGGCAGAAGCAGGCCGGGACGAGATCCTGGAGCTCACCTGCCACATTGACGACATGACGGCGGAGGCCCTGGCCTTTGCCTGCGGGCGGCTGATGGCCGCCGGGGCCCTGGACGTGTCCACCGCCCCCATCACCATGAAGAAGGGCCGCCCCGCCGCTGCGCTGACGGTGCTGTGCCGCCCCGCCGACGAAGAGCGCCTGGCCAGGGCCATTCTCCGGGAGACCAGCACCCAGGGCGTCCGGGTCCACACCTGCCGCCGCTGGACCCTGACCCCCTCCCTGCGGCAAGTAGAAACCCCTTACGGCCCTATCGGCATCAAGACCGCCGCCGGTTGGGGCGTAGAGAAGTGCAAGCCGGAATACGCGGATGTAGCTGCCGCAGCGGAGCGGGCCGGCGTCCCCTTCCGGGAGGTCTGGCAGGCTGCCCTGCTGGCAGGAAAGGAGACCCATCATGAATAAAGAACTCTGGAATCAGTGCGTGGCCTTTCACGGCCATGAATGCCCGGGCCTTGCCCTGGGGGTACGCCTCTGCGAATACGTACAGGAAACCCTGAAGCTGCGCCGGGCAGACGATGAGCAGCTGGTGTGCATCGCCGAGACCGACGCCTGCCCCGGCGACGCTGTGCAGGTACTCCTGGGCTGCACCTTCGGGAAGGGAAACCTCCTTTACTGCCTCACGGGCAAGACCGCCTACAACTTCTATAACCGCACCACCGGCGCCTCCGTCCGGGTGGTGGCCCGGAAAAATCAGGGCGATATGAGCCGGGAGGAGCGCCAGCGCTGGATCCTGAACGCCCCCCTGGAGGAACTCTTCACCACCACCGAGGTGAAGTACCCCCTGCCGGAGCATGCCCGCATCTTCAAGACCGTTACCTGTGAACTGTGCGGTGAGGGCATGGCGGAGCACATGGCCCGGCTGCAGGACGGAAAAGTGGTCTGCCTGCACTGCTTCCGTTCTTACGACCGCTGATGCCCCTCTTTGGAAAGGAGACCCATGAGACGTTTTTCTGCCATTTTGCTGACCCTTTTGACCCTGCTGTCCCTGACTGCCTGCGGCAGTGCCGCAGAGGGTGCTGACGATGCCCAGGCATCCACGCAGAGTGAGCCTGCTGCCACCCGGATGGTGGTGGACAGCTACGGCCGGGAGGTGGAGATCCCCGGTGAGGTGAAGACCATCGTGTGCACCGGCTCCGGCGCCCTGCGGATGATTGCCTACCTGCAGTGCACCGACATGCTCATCGGCGTGGAGGATACCGACAAGGCATATGAGACCTCCACCCTCCGGGACTACGCCCACGTGTACTACGAGACCTTCCGGGACCTGCCCGCCATCGGCAAAGGCGGCGGCACCTCCAACACCGCTTATATCGAGGAACTCATCACCCTGCAGCCGGATGTGATCCTCTCCGGCTACACCCAGGAGGCCCTGGAAGACCTGCAGTCTGCCACCGGCATCCCCTGTGTGTCCATCCGGGCACAGAGCATCAACTTCATCGATGAGAGCTTCTACACTGCCATGCGGGTAGCCGCCGACGTGCTGGGGGCCCAGGACCGGTGTGAGGAAGTCCTCTCCTACATCGACAGCTGCAAGGATGACCTGGCTGCACGTACCGCAGACATTCCGGAGGATACCAAGCCCACCTGCTATACCGGTGCCGTCACCTTCTCCGGCGCCCACGGCTTCACCGGCACCTACTCCAACTTCGGTCCCTTTATGGCCATCGGCGCCCGGAACGTGGCGGACCAGGAGGGGCAGGATGGCTACTACGACGCGGATCCCGAGAAGATCGTAGCGTGGGATCCGGACTACATCTTCCTGGATCCCGGCAACATGAACCTGGTGAACGATGAGTACGCCGCCAACCCCGGCTATTACAATGCCCTGCGGGCGGTACAGGAGGGGAACGTGTACAGCTGCATCTCCTTCAACAACTACTCCACCAACGTGGGCTACGCCATTGCCGACGCCTACTACGCAGGCACCGTCCTCTTCCCGGAGGCCTTTGCCGATGTGGACATCGCCGCCAAGACCGACGAGATCCTGGAATTTCTGCTGGGAGATGCCTACTACGATGAGATGGTGGCAGACGGGCTGTCCTTCGGCGTGATGGAGCTGGGCCATGGGGCATAAACCAATGGAGACGCCGGAGAGCTACGACCTCTTCCTGCGGCGCAAGTACCTGCTGCTCCTGGCACTGCTGGCGATCCTGGCGGCGGCGGTCCTCTTTGCTCTCACCACCGGCTCCTCCGGCATGAGCCTGGGGCAGGTAGTGGGGACGCTGCTGGGCCGGGGCACCGAGCAGCAGGAGGCCATCCTCTTCCGGGTGCGGCTGCCCCGGACGGCCACCGCCGTGGTGGTGGGCGCCGCCCTGGCCCTCTCCGGGTGCGTAATGCAGAACGTGCTCCATAACCCCCTGGCCTCCGCCTCCACCCTGGGCGTCTCCCAGGGAGCCTCCTTCGGCGCGGCCCTAGCCATCATCGTGCTGGACGCCGGGGTGCAGAATGCCGCCAATGCCGGCACCGCCATCACCATCTCTTCCCCCGGCACCGTCACCCTCTGCGCCTTTGCGGGAGGGCTTGCCACCACCGCCGTGATATTGGGCCTTGCCCGGCTGCGGGGGGTGTCCCCCGCCACCATGATCCTCTCCGGTGTGGCACTGAGTTCTATGTTCACCGGCGGCACCACCCTGGTGCAATACTTTGCCGACGACGTGCAGGTAGCCACGGTGGTGTACTGGACTTTCGGGGACCTGGGCCGTCCCGGCTGGCGGGAGATCGGTATGATCGCCGTAGTGACGGCGGCGGCACTGGTGTTCTTTTTGTGGAACCGCTGGAACTACAACGCCCTGGAAAGCGGCGGCGCCACCGCCAAGAGCCTGGGCGTCAACGTGGATCTTTTGAGCTACGCCAGCATGGCGGTGTGCACCCTCATCGCCGCCATGAGCGTGGCGTTCGTGGGGGTCATCAGCTTCATCGGCCTCATCGCCCCCCACATGGTCCGCCGCTTCACCGGCAGCGACTACCGCTTCCTGATTCCCGGCTCCGCCCTGTGCGGCGCCATCTTGCTGCTGCTGGGAGACCTGGTGTCCAAAAGCATCCTCTCTCCCATTGTGCTGCCCATCGGCGCCATCACCTCGTTCCTGGGCGCGCCGGTCTTTTTGTACATGCTCTTTCGGGGGAGGGATCATCTATGATGCGTGTGGAAGGGTTGAACTTCTCCTACCCCTGCGGACGGCAGATCCTGCGGGATATCTCCTTCCAGGCCCGCAGCGGCTCGTTTCTGGCCATCCTGGGCAACAACGGAGCCGGAAAATCCACCCTCCTCAAGTGCTTTGACCAGATCCTCCGGCCTCAGACCGGCTCTGTAACGGTGGACGGTGCGGAGCTTTTGACCCTGCCTCTGGGAGAGCTTGCCCGGCAGGTGGCCTTTGTGACCCAGAGCGCCGCCCTTACCCGTATGACGGTGTACGAGACGCTGCTGCTGGGCCGCAAGCCCTACATCAAGTGGGGCGTCAGCCAGGAGGATCGCCGGATGGTGGACGACACCCTGCGGCGGATGGGCCTGGAGGGCTTTGCCATGCGGTACCTCCACCAGCTCTCCGGCGGCGAGCAGCAGAAGGTGCTGCTGGCCCGGGCCCTGGTGCAGCAGCCCAAGCTGCTGCTATTAGACGAGCCCACCAGCAATCTGGACCTGCGCAACCAGTACGAGGTGCTCTCCCTGGTGCGCCAGGTCTGCCGGGAGCGGAACATCACCGCCATCCTGGTGATCCACGATTTGAACCTGGCCCTGCGGTTTTGCGACCGGTTCGTCTTTCTTCATGGCGGCACCGTCTTTGCCGCCGGGGATCACGCGGTGGTGAATCCGGAGAATATCCGGGCCGTCTACGGCATGGAATCCGTGGTGGAGCAGGTGGCGGGAATTCCTGTGGTGGTTCCTCTGCCAGAGCGCTCCCGTTGACCCGTCAGCCCAGACCGATACCGGGACAGGAAATCCTGTCCCGGTTTTTTTCGTTTTTTTGAAGAAATTTTGCTTTCTGTGCCGTATGATAAGCAGCAAGGGCAAAGGAGGTGGCAGCGCAGCGTGGTACCATGGACAACTGAACGCTTTTCCCAGCTGGTGGAGCAGTACGAGCGCCTGGTATATACCGTCTGCTTCCAGCTGGTGCGGGACGCTGCCGCCGCGGAGGATCTGACCCAGGAGACCTTTTTATCCGCCTACCTCCACCGCGCCTCCATGCCGGAGGGCTACGAGCGGCAGTGGCTTGCCCGCATTGCCGCCAACAAGGCCAAGGATCATCTCCAATGCGCCTGGAACCGCCACACGGTGCTCCCGGGAGACGAGGGGATGCCGCCGGGGCTGGTGCCCGGAGCGGAGGAGGAGGCCATGCGGCACTTCCAGGCCCAGGACATCGCCGGAGCTGTGGACGCCCTGCGGGAGCCCTACCGCTCTGTATGTAGGCTGTGCCTGCTGGGGGAGAAATCCCCGGAGGAGGCGGCCCTGGCTCTGGGCCGGCCCGTCAAAACCATACACACACAGCTCTCCCGGGGAAAACGGCTCCTCCGGGAGACGCTGGAAAGGAGGCAGCAACATGGAATCCTTCCGCCATGACGGACATTTGACAGACACGGCGCTCACAGCGCTGATCCGGGGCGAACCCCTGGAAGAACTGGAGCGGCTGGAGATCGCCGAGCACCTGGCCTACTGCGACCTATGCCTCCAGCGTTATACGGAGCTGCTCTCCGGGGACACGCTGCTGACGCCGCAGGAAAGCTGCCGGGACTCTCTGCTGCTGCGCATCCGGCGGCGGACGCTGCAGCTTATCACCAGCCGCTATGCCACTGCAGCCGCGGCCGTGGTGCTGGCACTGACCCTCTTGTGGGGCGGACTGGACTTTTCCATGCACACCGCCTCCCAGGCCATTCAGGATCCGGATCCCTCCCCCACGCTTTCGGAGCGGTTCTCGTCCTGGTCGGAACACTGGAACAGCGCCATGGACACCGTCTTCGACCGGCTCAACGGGCTCTGGCCCTGACGGCCATTTCAACGAAATGCAAGGAGGAACCAACATGAACCGAAAACACGGCTTTTTTCTGTTTTTATGCACCCTCTTTCCCGGCTGCGGGCAGATGTATCAGGGATATATGAAGCGTGGCATCTCCCTGACCTTCGGCTTTTTCGCCATTTTGGCGGCAGCGGGCTTTTTGTCCATCGCCCCCCTGGCCTTTTTCCTGCCGGTGGTATGGCTGTACGCCTTTTTTGACAGCTACAATCTCCTGGCCCGGGCGGATGCCGGATTCCCCGCAGAGGACGCCTATCTCTTCGGCCTCTCGGAAATGGACTCCCAGCAGATGACGGCCCTTTTGAAAAAGCGCCACAGCATCATCGGCTGGGTGCTGGTAATCCTGGGCATCTATATGCTCTACGACACCTTTATGCGCCGGATCATGAACGTCGTCTCCAGCATTCCCGGCCTGGAGTGGACTTACGGTCTGGTGGTCTATGACCTGCCCCGCCTGGCCATCACGGTGCTGGTGATTTTGCTGGGTCTTTGGTTCATCCGGGGGCCCAAGCAACGCCCAAGCGATGAGATCCCGGTCTTTACTCCCCCTGCTTCCGGATCTCAGGAGGAAACAAACGGGGAAGCAGGCCAGCCTGAGGAGGAGGGCTCTGACCTCGGAGAGGAGGCGCCCCATGGAGATGACTGAACGTACCGCCCCTTCCCTGCCCGTCGGGCCTGTCCGCCGGGTAGGCACCATCACCTTCGGACTGGTGCTGGTGGTCTGCGGCCTCGCCATGCTGGCGGCCATGTTTTTCCCGGACCTGGATCTGCGATGGGCCATTAAGCTCTCTCCCCTGGCCCTCATCTGCCTGGGGGCGGAGGTTCTGCTCTCCGCCCGCCGGGGCGGGCGCATCCGCTACGACTGGGTGGGAATGCTCCTCTCGGGGCTCATCGTGGGGATGTCCATGTGCTTCTTTGTCGCCGCCTGGTGGGCCCTCTATGCCCCCGAGGGCTGGTGGTACGGCTGCTGGTAAAACCGCGGCACAGAGAATCGCGGGACGGGTCTTTTCACCCGTCCCGCTTTTCCTTTTGCCCGGTTTATTGTATAATGGGAAAAATTCATCCGCAGCTAAGGGGGAACCTCTCATGGATCAGATTTTTTCCATGCGGCCCATCGCCCGCATTCACAGTGATTTTTCCACCAAGTTCGGCATTCCCCGGCAAAGCGGCCTGGTGGACGCCCTGACCGCCACCGTGGTCTTCGAGCCGGAATTCCGCAATCCCGACGCCCTGCGGGGCATCGAGGGCTTTTCCCACATCTGGCTCATTTGGGCCTTCGATCAGTCCGTCCGGCAGGGGTGGTCCCCCACTGTGCGGCCTCCCCGGCTGGGAGGCAACGCAAAAATGGGCGTATTTGCCACCCGCTCGCCCTTCCGGCCCAACCCCATCGGCCTCTCCTCCGTGCGGCTGGAGGCAGTGGAGCAGACACCGGACCACGGCACGGTGCTCCACGTCCGGGGTGCCGACCTCATGGACGGCACCCCCATTCTGGACATCAAGCCCTACATCCCCTACGGGGATGCCCACCCCGATGCCGTGGGGGGCTTTGCCTCCGCTCCTGCCGGGCCCACCCTGGACGTGCAGATCCCCCCGGAGCTGTTGGAAAAAGTTCCGGAGGACCGGCGGGAAGCATTGCAGCAGGTGCTCTCCCTGGATCCCCGTCCCCATTACCAGTCGGATCCGGAGCGGGTCTACGGCTTCGGCTTTGCGGGGCTGGAGGTGCGTTTTTCCGTATCAGAGGGTGTGCTGACGGTACGGGAGATCCTGCGTCCCTAAAAACAAGCAAAAACACGGCCATCCCAAATGGGATGGCCGTGTTTTTTACATGGTTCCGGAAGCGCTCAGGCAGCCAGCATGCTGGGCAGCCAGGTGACCAGGGGCGGGAACACCGCGCACAGAGCGGTCACAATGCAGATGATGATGATAAAGGGAATAACGCCCTTGTACACTTCCTGGATCTTGATGTTGCCCGGCAGAATGCCTTTGACATAGAACAGGGCGAAGCCGAAAGGCGGAGTCATGAAGCAGGTCTGCAGCAGCGTGGCGCTGACGGCCACCAGCCACAGCCGGTCGAAACCGAACTGGTCCATGATGGGCAGGAAGATGGGGAATACGATCATGACGATGCCCAGCCAGTCGATGAACATGCCCAGGATGAACATGATGACCATCATGATGGCGAAGGCGCCCCACTTGCCGATGCCCATGCCCAGCACCCAGTTGGAGATGATCTGGTCGCCGTCCAGGGACATGAAGATACCGGTGAAGGCCGCGGCGCCGAAGAGGATGATGAACACCATGGCGGTGGTCTTGGCGGTATCGATGAGGGACTCATAGAGCATCTTCAGGCTGAACTGCTTGTAGAAGATGGCCAGGATCAGGGCAAAGAAGGCGCCCACGCCGGCAGCCTCGGTGGGAGTAGCGATACCGCCGAAGATGGAGCCCAGCACAGCGATGATCAGCAGCAGAGGGGGAATCAGGTTGATGAGGGAGCCGGTGATGCGCTTTTTGAGCGGCATCTCAGCCAGCTCCTCAGCGCTCATAGCCGGGCCCCAATCGGGATGGATGTGGCAGACCACCATCACATAGATGATGTAACCCAGAGACAGAGCCAGGCCGGGGACGATGGCGGCAAAGAAGATCTTGCCGACGGAGACCTCAGCATAAGAGCCCATGGACACCAGCATGATGGAGGGGGGGATCAGGATACCCAGGGAACCGCCGGCGCACACCATGCCGCAGGCCAGGGAGGGCTTGTAGCCGCTGCGCAGCAGGACGGGCAGGGACAGCATGCCCATGGTGACCACGGAGGCGCCCACGATACCGGTGGTGGCGGCGAAAACGGTGGACACCAAAATCACGGCCAGGCCAAGGCCGCCCTTCAGGGGCCCCAGCAGGTAGCGGATGGATTCAAACAATCCGTCTGCCACCTTGGAGTATGTCAGGAAGTTGGCCATCAGCACGAACATGGGGATAGCCACCATGGAGTAGCTTTGCATCTGGTCGTAGATTTTGGTCATGGCGATGGTAACGCCGGGATCGCCCCAGGCGATCCAGCCCACTACAACGCCGACGCCGCCCAGAACAAAGGCCAGCTCCTGGCCCAGCACCAGGCCTACCACCATCAAGCCGAACAGCGCCGCGATCATCACGATCGCAAGATCACTTGCCCCGATACCGGAGGAGGTCACAAGACCCTGAAGAGAATTCATCAAAGCATCCATTTACTGCGCCTCCTTCCCGGCATCCGGCAGCTTCTTGCCGGTAACATCCGAGATGATGCCGTTGACTTGCTTGAGAATTTCAGAAACAGACTGGACAGCCAGCAGCAGCAGGCCCAGGAACAGGCAGAACTTCACAGGCCAGGTGGGAGCGGCCCACACGGAGTAGGTCTGCTCACCGGTGGTATAGGCCTTCATGAAGAAGTTCCAGCTCTCGGGCAGCATGGCCGCCACAAAGGGCACCAGGAAAATCAGATACGTAATGGTGTGCAGGATGTGCTGCACCAGCATGGGAAAGCGGGCGAAGACCACGTCCACCGCCACGAAGGCCTTCTTCTGGAAACCGAAGGCACAGATCAGGATGATGTAGCTGGCAAAGAGCATCACGATCAGATCCTGCGTCCAGATCTGGGGGCTGTTGAAAATCCGGCGCAGAATGACCTCGCACAAAATAACAGCCAAAATGCCCAGAACCAGCAGGGAAAAGACCTTGCCCAGGATATCATTGATTTTATCAATGGTCCTGCAGATTGCATCGATTACTTTCATTTTAACACCTCTCTCAAGATTTTCTCTTCTGCAAGAGGCGATTACTCGTCGCGGTTGAAGCCGAAGCCGTAGTCGCCGGTCCAATCGCGGTAGTTGTTGGCAGCTTCACGGTAAGCCTGCATGGAATCATAGACCATCTTGAAGTTGGGGTTGATCTCGCACTCCTCCTGATAGGTCTCCAGGCAGGCCTGGCGGATAAGCTCCATGTCCTCCTTGGGCAGGCTGGTGACGGTGACGCCCTGCTCCTCGATCATCTGGTTGGTGACGGTCATGTCGTTCCAGATGTAGCGGGAGAGCTGCTCGCCGCAGCACAGACGGGCCGCGGTCTCAAAGGCGGTCTGATACTCCTCGGGCAGTTTGTTCCAGGCGTCCATGTTCACCATGACGCCGTTGACGCCGGCGGACTGATACCAGGCGGGGGCGCACCAGTAAGGAGCGACCTCCTGGAGCTTCAGGGAGTCGTCAGCCTTGGGGCCGGAGAACTCGCCGCCGTCGATGACGCCGCGCTGCAGGGACTCATAGAGCTCGGAAGCAGCCACGGTGGTGATGTTGATGCCCAGCTTCTGAGCCGCCTTGCCGGCCATGACGCCGCCCAGGCGGATCTTCATGTGCTGCATATCCTCAATGGAGGTGATGGGGCTGACAGAGCGGATACCAGACTCGCAGGGGTTGGTGACCAGGGGGAAGTACTCCATGTTGTACTGGCCGTACATCTCCTTGTAGCACTCCATGCCGCCGGCATCATAGATCCAGGTGTAGTAGTCCATGGCGGTGAAGTCGTCCATGATGGTGGACAGCAGCTCGAACGCAGTGTCCTTACCGGACCAATAGCCGCCCCAGTCGCCGCCGCACTCGATGGTGCCCTGGCTGACATAGTCAAACAGCTGGCTGGCAGAGCACAGCTCACCGTCGGCATAGTTGGTGATCTTGAAACGGCCGCCGGTCAGCTGGCTGACTAGTTCGGTGAAGCGCTGATCCACGGTGAAGTGGACGTTGCCGGCGCCCCAGGTGGAGCCCATCTTCCAGGTCACCACAGGCAGGTCACTGTTTCCGCCGGAGACAGCGTTGGCATTGGCCGCATCCATGACGCCGCTGTCAGCGGAACCGCAGCCTGCCAGCAGGGAAAGTGCCATGCAAAGCATCAGCAGTGTTGCAAAAACTTTTTTCATCGTTTCCTCCCATTTTCCCGGGCAGCCCGTGGCTACCCTATTTTCTCTCCACATTATATCAAACCTGTATTTGTAAATAAATCGTAAATTTCTGCCCTGGCATAGTCAAATATTTGACGAACGCAGAAATTTCCCCATGGTTTTTGTGTAAAAAAGCGAGGACAGGCCGAAGCCTGTCCCCGCTATGCAGCAAGATGTAAAATTACTTCGCGGCCTTGGCAGCCTTGATGGCCTCGATCAGCATGGGGGTGACCTTG
>NZ_DAWBAJ010000027.1:0-29806 GCF_052306735.1 Dysosmobacter sp.
GTCAGCGACCTGGTGCTGCCCATGGGCTGCACCATGCACATGGACGGCTCCGTCCTCAGCTCCATCGTGAAGATCGCCTTCCTCTACGGCATCTTCGGGATGGACTTCACCGGCGTGAGCACCTACGCCATGGCCATTGTGGTGGCCATCCTCTCCGCCTTCGTCCTCTCCGGCGCCCCCGGCGGCGGCCTGGTGGGCGAAATGCTCATTGTCAACATGTTCGGCTTCCCCGCCGAGGCCTTCCCCATCATCGCCACCCTGGGCTTCCTCTTTGACCCCGCCGCCACCTGCCTCAACGCCTCCGGCGACACCATCGCCTCCATGATCGTCACCCGCCTGGTGGAGGGCAAGGACTGGCTGGTGTCCAAAGCCAAGCAGTGATTCCATTTTCCTGTTTTATCCCCGCAGACGGCCGGCGCTCCCACACCGGGAGCGCCGACCCCTTTTTTCCCCTTGACAGAGGCTGCGGCAGGGTGTAGGATAGTCACATCAAAAAATCTTGATGTGAGGTGCGGCATGGAACAGACCCATCAGCAGCACGCGGCGGTGTTCAAGGCGCTGTGCGATCCCAAGCGGCTGGCCATTCTGGAGCAGCTGCGCTCCGGGGAGAAGTGCGCCTGCAAGCTGCTGGAGACCCAGGAGCTGAGCCAGTCGGGCCTTTCTTACCACATGAAGATTTTGTGTGAGTCCGGCCTGGTCAAAAGCCGCCAGGAGGGCAAGTGGACCCACTACCGGCTGGATCCCCAGGGGCGGGACTACGCGGCGGCGCTGCTGGTGCAGCTCACCACCCCGGACGCCGACGCGGATATCCCCTGCGGCTGCGGCGGGGATACCTGAAACGCCATCAGAACGGATGGCGTTTTTTGCCGAAGAACACATCAAAAAATCTTGATTTGACCGCCGGAGTCGGCGGGGGGAGGAACCATGGGTATTTGGACTTTTTTTCAAAATCAGATTCTGGGGATGCAGTGGCTCAACGCCGTGATCGGGGCTCTGCTGGAGGCCCTGGGCCTGGATGTGACGGGCCGTGTGGGAGGCAGCGTGCAGTTTTTCCTCTATGACGTGGTGAAGATCACCATTTTGCTCTGTGCGCTGATCTTTGTGATTTCGTACATCCAAAGCTACTTTCCGCCGGAGCGCAGCCGCCGGATCCTGGGGCGGTTCCGGGGGCTGTGGGCCAACGCCGTCTCCGCCCTGCTGGGCACGGTGACGCCCTTTTGCTCCTGTTCCTCCATCCCGTTGTTCATGGGCTTTACCAGTGCGGGGCTGCCGGTGGGGGTGACGTTCTCCTTTTTGATCTCCTCCCCCATGGTGGATCTGGGGAGCCTGGTGCTGCTGACGGGGATCTTCGGCTTCCGGGTGGCGGCGGTGTATGTGCTGGTGGGGCTGGTGCTGGCGGTGATGGGCGGTACCATCATCGAAAAGCTCCACATGGAGCGGTATGTGGAGGATTTCATCCTCTCCGCCGGGGGCGTGGATCTGGAGGCCCCCTCCCTCACCCGCCGGGATCGGCTGATGTATGCCCGGGAGCAGATGACCGGGACTTTCCGGAAGGTCTTCCCCTACATTCTGGTGGGTGTGGGCATCGGCGCCGTCATCCATAACTGGATCCCCCAGGACTATGTGGAGGCGGTGCTGGGGGGCGGAAATCCCTTTGGGGTGGTGCTGGCCACCCTGGTGGGCGTCCCCATGTACGCGGACATCTTCGGCACCATCCCGGTGGCGGAGGCACTGCTGAGCAAGGGGGCCCAGCTGGGGACGGTGCTCTCCTTCATGATGGCGGTGACCACGCTGTCCCTGCCCTCCATGATCATGCTGCGCAAGGCGGTGAAACCCCGGCTTCTGGCGCTGTTTATTGCCATCTGCACCGTGGGCATCATCCTGGTGGGGTACCTCTTCAATGTGCTGCAGCCCCTGCTGGTGTGAATCCCGGGGCCGGGGAACGGCTCCCATCAACAATCATATAAAGGAGAAGATAAATATGGGACTTTTTGGAAAAAAGAAACAGGACGTACACGGTGACGCCGACGCTCCGGTGCTGATCCTGGGAGGCGGCTGCGCCAAGTGCTACGAGCTGGAGGGAGCCGTCCGGCAGGCCCTGGCAGAGCTGGGGCTCCAGGACGAAGTGGGGCATGTGACGGACTTCACCCAGATCGCCGCCTACGGCGTGATGTCAACTCCGGCCCTGGTGGTGGACGGGAAAGTCCTCTCCGCCGGCCGGGTGCTGAGCCCGGCAGAGGCCGCGGAGCTGATCCGGAAAGCCAGAGGGTAAAGGGCTGCTTTCAAGGGCCGCCGCGTCTTTCGGCGCGGCGGCCTTTTGCTGTGCAGGCTGCCAAGAGCGTTTAACGAAATTTTCATGGGAAAAGACCTTGCAATTTATGGAAGCAAGGGGTACACTATGGTCAAGTACGAATGTACGGACAACTGGCAGGAATTGTCAGAATCTGTAAGGAGGAGAAATTATGAAGCGGAAACTTTTGGCAGGCTTTATGGCAGTATGCCTGATACTGACCTTGTTGCCTGCAACGGCCCTGGCTGCGGATGACGATGGATTGCCGACAGCCAGCGGTAAAAACTTTTATGCCAATGGCACGCCTATTACCATTTCGGACAGTGTTCCGGAAAATGGAGAAGCGGAAACTCTTTCGGGACTGACCACCGGTACCAGTGCCTATATCAGCTGGGATGAGAATGGAACTACCAAGTATGTGGGTGTTCCTGCAGACGTTGTCGTTTGGGGCGGTGGTGACGGCTCTCAGGAAGCCGTAACGGTCTCCGATACCAGTATTACCATGACCGGCGGAACGGTCTACAGAATTCTCGGCGGCAATTTCGGCAAACAGAATCAAATCGAGGAAGATTGCTCTTCCGTGACGGGCAATGTGGATATTTCCGTTTCCGGCGGCACCGTTACAAGTATTATCTATGGCGGCGGTGAAAATAACACGTGTGTAAATGGAACGGTTACCATTACCCTTGACAATGTCAATTTGGGTAATTGTTATGTCAATGGCGGTGTCTTGGGACATGGTCCCGAGGGCACCCGCAACATTGATGATGGCACCATGAGCACATATGCCGTGGTGGATAAAGTCGTTATCAATGCCACCAATACCGAGACCTCTGTTCTTGGCGGCGGCGGCAGCGGCAGCACCAAGGTGCTGGATGCCGTTGTTACGCTTGATGGTTGTACAGTAGGCTACCTCTACGCCAGCGGTATTAACGGCGAGATGGGGAATTCTTTGCTGAAGGCCACCAACTGCACGATTACCGGCGAATTGGCTGCGACCAATCGCGGTTTTATCAAGACGGCAGATGTTACTCTTGTGGATTGTAACGTTCATCTTTTGATGACGGGAGCTACTACCGGCTGTTTCAGCACGGACTCCGGCTATCCTGACGGCAGCGCTATTACGGAGTCTATTGTATGGAATATTGACGATGCGACCACAGTGGGGACCGCTCTTCTTACACCCATGGTAAAGCGAGATGGGAACAAGGAGGCCCCGGTCTATACTGCCACGACACAGAATACTACCATTCAGAAAGACGGAGAACCGCTGAACATTGAATTTGCGGAGTTTGAACCCAGCACCAGCCTTACGGGTAAAGTTGATACCCTGACTGTTCCTGAAGGGAGCACGCTGACGCTGAAAAATGTTCAGATGACTGTACCTTCCGGTCAGACGCTTACCAACGCCGGTACCATTGACATGGACGAGACCTCTGTGGTTACCGTTGCCAACGGAGCAACCATGGAGGCTATGGGAACCGTCAACGGCGGCAAAGTAGTGAATAATGGCGCTGAGAAGAAATATATCGCCCGGGTGGGCAATGTTGGGTATGATTCCCTCCAGGCTGCCATCAATGTCGCCGGGAAAAAGTCTACTGTTACGTTGCTGCAGGACACCCAGGAGGACATCAATATCTCCAACGATAAGGATATCGTCCTGGAGCTGAACGGCAAGAAGATCACTAATGAGACTGAAAACCACACCATCATCAACAACGGGACCCTGACCATTCAGGATTCTAGCAAAGATCAGACCGGCACCGTGGACAATACAGTTCACGCCAAGGGGGCATTGGTCAATAACGGCACCTGCACCATCAACGGCGGTATGTTCAAGCGCAGTCAAGAAAGGGGTACCAGTAGCGGAAACGGTGGAAACAGTTGGTATGTGATTGACAACCCGGGCAATCTTACGGTCACTGGTGGAACGGTGAAAAACACCTCCGGATACAGTTCCCTGCTCCGCAATACGGGTACCATGGATGTCAGTGGCGGCACCTTTGAAAATACATTTATCGCCCTCAAAAACGATGAGGCCGGCACGGCCAAGAGAGGAACGATGAACATCACTGGTGGTACGGTTATCTCCAAGACCGCTGATGCAGTCCAGAACTGGTCTACCGCTACCATCAGCGATAAGGCGGTCATTCAGGGTCAAGTGGGTACCTGGGTTTATGAGTACAAAGGTACTGCCTATGCTGGAACCACCAACATTACCGGCGGCACTGTTAATGGCGACGTCTGCATTGGTGCGGATGGAAGTTATCCCCTGACTGCTTCTAACATTGCGGCAGGCAATGTGCCCTCCGTTACCATTAGTGGGGATGCAGTGGTGAATGGTAATTTGTCCTATTACAACACCGGGAATGCGGCTGACAGCGGTATCTATGGCAATATCGCTATGAACGGCGGCACCGTGAACGGCAATGTCATCAACCCCGCCGACCATGGCACTATCACGATCACCAGTGGCACCGTTACCGGCCAGGTGACCAACAGTGACAATGGTGGTACCATTACCGTCACCGGCGGCAGCTTCCCCAATGCGGATGTCAGCAAGTTCGTACCCGATGGATATTACACGGTTACCTTCAACTGCGCCGGCGGCGATCCCATCCCCTCTCAGGTTGTGGCCAAGGGTGAGACCATCACGCTCCCCGGCTGCACCCACAGCAGCTATCACTACAAGTTCGACGGCTGGAAGTGCGGCAATGCCACCTACTATGCCGACGATAAGGTGGAGGTTAACTCCAACATGACCTTTACCGCCCAGTGGAAGGAGCGCTTCCCTGACGGGCCTTCCTCCGGCGGTTCCAGCTCTGTTTCCGATAATGAGTATGCTGTGACGGTGGACGCCGGCAAGCACGGCGACGTCTCCGTCTCCCCCAAGTGGGCGGAAGAGGGCGACACCGTCACCATCACCGCGGATCCCGATAACGGCTATGTGGTGGACGAGGTCATCGTCACCGACAAGAACGGCGACGACATCCGCGTCCGCGACCGCGGCGACGGCGAGTACACCTTCACCATGCCCGACAGCAAGGTCACCGTGGAAGTCACCTTCGTGGAGGAAGGCGATGAGCTGTCCTTCGTGGACGTGGCCAAGAGCGATTACTACTATGACGCAGTGAAGTGGGCTGTGGAGAACGGCGTCACCACCGGCGTGACGGACACCATCTTTGCCCCCGGCAACCCCTGCACCCGTGCCCAGACCGTCACCTTCCTGTGGCGTGCGGCCGGTATGCCTCAGGCTGCCAACCGGGTGAATCCCTTCACCGACGTCAGCGAGAGCGACTACTACTATGAGGCGGTTCTGTGGGCTGTGGAGAACGGCATCACTTCCGGCACCACCGCCACCACCTTCGGCCCCAGCACCACCTGCACCCGCGCTCAGGTCGTGACCTTCCTGTGGCGCTACAGCAAGGAGGATGCCTCCATCCTGCCCATGTTCACGGATGTGGCTGAGGGCGACTACTACTACGGTGCCGTGGCCTGGGCCGTGGAGAACGGCGTCACCACCGGTGTGACGGACACCTCCTTCGTTCCCGGCAACCCCTGCACCCGCGGTCAGATCGTGACCTTCCTGTACCGTTACATGGGTAAATAAGCGTCTCCTTTTCCGCTCCGGCACTGCCGGGACGGATGCCAGCGGAGCCCGGATCAGAACGCTGATCCGGGCTCCTTTTTTGCAGCCACTCCGGAACAGGAAAACTGATCTTATTAAAAATAAGAAATGTGGATATTTGAATAGGTCAGTAAGGTTGCTATAATACGGGCAACGACACAGAAAAGGAAGTGCGGCTTTATGAAACGCATTGTCAGCATTCAGGATATCTCCTGTTTGGGTAAGTGCTCCCTGACGGTGGCCCTGCCCATTATTTCCGCCATGGGTGTGGAGTGCTCCATCGTCCCCACGGCGGTGCTCTCCACCCACACTATGTTCCAGAATTTTACCTGCAAGGACCTGACGGATCAGATCGCCCCCATCGCCGCCCACTGGCGCAGCGAGGGCTTCGGCTTCGACGCCATCTACACCGGGTACCTTGCCTCCAAGGAGCAGATCGGCGACATCTGCGCCTTCTTCGACGCGTTCAAGACGCCGGACAACCTCATCGTGGTGGATCCGGTGATGGCGGACAACGGCAAGCTCTATCCCGCCTTTGGGGAGGACTTCCCGGCGGAGATGGCCAAGGTGTGCGCCAAGGCGGATCTCATCGTCCCCAACCTGACGGAGGCCAGCCTGCTGACGGGACTTCCCTACCGGACGGAGTACGACGAAGCCTATATCAAGGAGATGCTCCAGGCCCTTTCCAAGCTGGGGCCCCGGTACGTGGCCCTCACCGGTGTCAGCTTCCAGCCGGGCAAGCTGGGCGTCATGTACTATGACCAAAAGACGGACACCTACGGCAGCTATTTCACCGAGCACCTGCCCGCCAGCTTCCACGGCACCGGAGACGTCTTCGCCTCCACCTGCGTGGGCGCCCTGATGCGGGGCAAGTCCGTGGGAGACGCCCTGGCCCTGGCGGCAGACTATACTGTCGAGAGCATCCGGGCCACCCTGGATGCCGGCAAGACCAACTGGTACGGCGTGGATTTCGAGACCGCCATCCCCTATCTGGTGGATCGGCTGCGCTGAGAACAAAAATGGCGTAACACAAGACCTTGCATTTTCTCCCGGAAAGATGTACAATATCATGCAGTACGAAGAGGGAGCGTGCATGCGGAATGGAGCTTCGGGAAGGAAAGAAGGACCTGTCAGCGGCCCGGGAAAAGCGGACAAGGGGTGTTGAAGCATCCAAGCTCCCGGAGCTGGATCGGAAGCAGCGGACGGAGTATTGGGAGATGCTCTCGGAAATGCGGCTTCGCTGACGAATCAAAGCCCGCGGCGAAAGCCGCGGGCTTTTTATATGATTGAGCCACCGGAGAAAAAGGGGGACAGGCATCGCCTGTCCCCCTTTTGTTCATTCTTCCTGTTGCTCCAGCTCCGCCCGCCAGGCCGCCAGCTCTGCCGCGTCCCGGTCGTCCAGGGCGTGGAGCCCGCCCCGGCCCTCCATATGGTGGGTGAGCTCGTGGGAGAGGGTGGTATAGAGCTCGTCCTCCCAGGTTTCCCGGTCCCAGTCTTCCCGCTCCGCCAGGGCGGCAAAGGAGCCGTAGTAGAGATTGATATACCGGCCCAGAAGATCATCGCAGTACTCCCCCAGAATATACATCTCCCCCTCGGGAAATTCCGGGTCCGGCACCGCCTCCTCCAGCAGGTTTACCCCGCCGTTGAGTTCGTCGAAGAGGACGGCGGGAAATTCCTCCGCCATCTCATCCAGGAGGTCGTTGACTTCATCGATGGTCAGGATCATACGGGCTCCTTTCCCCTCAGTGGATGCTTACTGTTTTCCGGCCTGGCGCATGGAGAGGCTGATGCGCTTTTTCTTCTCGTCCACCTCCAGCACCACCACCTTGACGATATCGCCCACGGACACCACCTCGGAAGGATGCCGGATAAACTTGTCCGCCACCTGAGAGATGTGAACCAGGCCGTCCTGGTGTACGCCGATGTCCACGAACACACCGAAGTCGATGACGTTGCGGACGGTGCCGGTAAGCACCATGCCGGGTTTGAGGTCCTTCATCTCCAGCACGTCGGTGCGCAGGATGGGCTTGGGCAGCTCGTCCCGGATGTCCCGGCCGGGCTTCATCAGTTCCCCCACCACGTCCCGCAACGTGGGCACGCCCACGCCGCACTGGGCCGCGGCCTTTTCCTCGCCATAGGCTTTCACCTGGGCGGGCAGGTCCCCCAGCTTCCCTGCCGCCACGTCGGAGAGGGTGTGGCCCGTGAGGGTCAGGAGGGCCTCCGCCGCGGCGTAGCTCTCCGGGTGGACAGCGGTGTTATCCAGAACGCTTTTGCTCTCCGGCACCCGCAAAAAGCCCGCGCACTGCTCAAAGGCCTTGGGCCCCAGCTTGGGGACCTTCAAAATCTGCTTGCGGGAGGTAAAGGGGCCGTTTTCCTCCCGGTAGGCCACCACGTTTTTGGCGGTGGTGGCGGTAAGGCCCGCAACATGCTGCAAGAGCGAGGGAGAAGCGGTGTTCACGTCCACCCCCACGGCATTGACGCAGTCCTCCACCACGCCGCCCAGGGCCTCGTCCAGCCGCTTGGGGGGCATGTCGTGCTGGTATTGGCCCACGCCGATGGCCTTGGGGTCGATCTTCACCAGCTCCGCCAGGGGGTCCTGGAGCCGCCGGGCAATGGACACGGCGCTGCGCAGGTTCACGTCGTACTCCGGGAACTCCTCCGCCGCCAGGGGACTGGCGGAGTACACGCTGGCCCCCGCCTCGGAGACAATCATATAGCTGACATGGGCCCCAGCCTCATTCACCTGACGGATGAGCTCCACCGCCATCTGCTCCGTCTCCCGGCTGGCGGTGCCGTTGCCGATGGCGATGTGCTCCACCCCGTGTTTGCGGATCATCCGGGCGAGGACGGCGATGGCCTCCTTTTTCTGCCGCTCGCCGTGGGTGGGGTACACCACGGCGGTGTCTAGCACCTTGCCGGTGCCGTCCACCACCGCCACCTTGCAGCCCATGCGGTACCCGGGATCCAGGCCCATGGTGACCTTGCCCTTGACCGGAGGCTGCATCAAAAGGGGCTTGAGGTTCAGGGCAAACTGGCCGATGGCCCCCTCATTGGCGCTGTCGGTGAGGGTGGAGCGGGCTTCCCGCTCCAGGGAGGGGAAGATCAGACGGTCGTAGGCGTCCTCCGCTGCCGTCTTGAGAAAGTCCATGGCGGCGCTGCCGGGGACCACCACACTGCGGCGCACGGTGCGCAGCGCCAGTTCCCGGTCCAGCTCCACACTGACCTTCAGCTTCTCCTCCTTTTCACCCCGGTTGATGGCCAGGATCTGGTGGCCCTGGAGACGGGGCAGGGCTTGGGAGAAGTCATAGTAGAGGCGGTAGACGCTGTCGGCCTCTGTGGCGGCCTGGGAGCGGAGCACACCGTTTTTCATCAGCAGCTCCCGGAGTTTTCCCCGGAGGGCGGCATCGTCGCTGACGGTCTCCGCCACGATGTCGCCGGCTCCCGCCAGGGCATCCTCCGCCGTCTCCACGCCCTTTTCCGCATCCACGTACTTGGCGGCCTCCGTCATGGGATCCGGGGCAACCGGGGCCATGAGGGCCTCGGCCAGAGGGGCCAGACCCTTTTCCCGGGCAATGGTGGCCCGGGTGCGGCGCTTTTGCTTGTAGGGACGGTAGAGATCCTCCACCTCCGCCAGCGTGGCGGCAGCGTCAATGGCGGCGGCAAGCTCCGCCGTCAGCTTGCCCTGGTCTTCAATGGCGGACTTCACCGCCTCCTTCCGCTCTGCAAGGCCCCGCAGGTAGTGGAGCCGCTCCTCCAGGGTGCGCAGGGACGTGTCGTCCATGGCGCCGTGGAGCTCCTTGCGGTAGCGGGCGATGAAGGGAATGGTGTTCCCCTCGTCCAAAAGCCAGACCACGTTTTCCACGTGTTCCGGCCGCTTGTTCAGTTCTGCGGCAATCTGTTGAATGATGGTGTCCATCGTGTTCCTTTCCGGTGCGCGCATGGGCGCAGATCAATCATTGGGATTTGCAGATATGATACCATATTTTCCGCCGGCGGTAAATCCTGTGAAAACATCTCGCAAAAAGGACCGTCTTCCGGTATACTATCCTTTGTTGACCAGACGCGGGAATTTCGTTGTATATTTGAAAATCCATCACAAGGAGGAAGCGGCATGGAGCTACAGGAAAAGCGCCGGGAGGAGACGCCCAAAAAGAGAGGCTGGCTCACGGGGCTGCTGTACTGGCATCTTTTGCCCCGGGTCCTGGGGATCCTGGTGGTCATTCTGCTGGCGGCGGCGGTGTCCCTGGGGGCGAAAACCGTGCTCTCAGCCGACGGCAGAACTGCCAGGCTGGGATTTGAGGATATCGGGGAGCTGGCCACTCAATCCGCCTACTGCGCGGAGGTGGAGGTGACGGAGGCCTCCCGGGAGCTGTTCGGCGTCACCATCCCCTTTACCCAGAGCAAGTACATCTACAGCTATGATGTGGTCATCAAGGCCGGGCTGGACTTCACCGACGTCAGCTGGAGCCAGCAGGACGGCACCATTCGTGTCACGCTGCCGGAGATTCGGGTGCTGAGCAATGAGATCGACCTGGACTCCCTGAAGGTGTACCACGAGGACGAGAGCCTCTTCCGGAACATCACCCTGGAGGAGAACAACGCGGCTCTGGCGGATCTGAAGGCCCGGGCGGAACAGGACGCCATCGGCAACGGCCTTCTGGAGGAGGCCCGGGACAACGCCCAACAGATTTTAACCGCCTTTTTTGCCAACCAGTACGACCTGACGGAGTACCGGCTGGAATTCACCGGCGGATAAGAGAAAACGCGCACAGGCGAGGTTCGCCTGTGCGCGTGTGTTTTGCGGCCGTTACTTGTGGTAGAGCTTCTTGGTTTCGTACCGGGCCTCGCAGCTGACGTTGATGCCCAGCCGCTTGAGGAGGCTCTCGTCCACCTCGCTGAGGATGACGGAGAAGTGGGCGTCGCAGCCCCGGAGCTTGGGCAGCTGCTGCTGGGCCAGCTCCGCCAGGGGGTTGGTGAGGGCGGAGATGGTGAGGGCCATGAGCACCTCGTCGGTGTGGAGGCGGGGATTCTTGTGGCCCAGGTACTCCGTCTTCAAACGGCACACGGGCTCCAGAACCTGGGAGGAGATGAGCTCAAAGTGGTCGTCGATGCCGCCCATGGCTTTCAGGGCGTTGAGCAGCAGGGCGGAGGCAGCCCCCAGGGTGTCGGAAGTGCGGCCCGTTACCACCCGGCCGTCCGGCAGCACCATGGCGCCGGCGGGAGCGCCGGTGGCCTCCGCCTTCAGCAAAGAGGCGGACACTGCCGGGCAGATCTCCGGGGTTACGCCCGCCTGGTTCATCACCAGCTCCAGCTTGCGCACCGGCTCGTCCCCGGCCTTGCCCCGCTTGCGGTCCACGCAGGCGGTGTAGTACCGGCGCAGGATCTCCATGCGGCTGGCCTCGCAGCACACAGCGTCGTCCACAATGCAGTTGCCCGCCATGTTGACGCCCATGTCCGTGGGGGACTGGTAGGGGGACTTGCCCAGGATGCGCTCGAAAATGGCGCTGAGCACCGGGAAGATTTCCACGTCCCGGTTGTAGTTGACGGCGGTCTTGCCGTAGGCCTCCAGATGGAAGGGGTCGATCATGTTCACATCGTTGAGGTCTGCCGTGGCCGCCTCATAGGCCAGGTTCACCGGGTGCTTGAGGGGCAGGTTCCAGATGGGGAACGTCTCGAACTTGGCATAGCCGGAGGCGATGCCACGCTTGAAATCGTGGTAGAGCTGAGAGAGGCAGGTGGCCATCTTGCCGCTGCCGGGGCCGGGGGCCGTCACCACCACCAGGGAGTGGGTGGTCTCGATGTAGTCGTTTTTGCCCAGGCCCTCGTCACTGACGATGTGGGCCACGTCGGAGGGGTACCCGGCAATGGGATAGTGGCGGTAGCAGCGGATCCCCAGGGCGGTGAGCCGCTTCAAGAAGGAGTCCGCCGCCGCCTGGCCGGAGTACCGGGTCAGCACCACGCTGCCCACGTAGAGGCCCATGCCCCGGAAGATGTCGATGAGGCGCAGCACGTCGTCGTCGTAGGTGATACCCAGGTCGCCCCGGATCTTGCTCTTTTCGATGTCGGCGGCATTGATGGCAATGACGATCTCCACATCGTCCTGAAGCTGCTGGAGCATGCGGATTTTGCTGTCCGGCTCAAAGCCCGGCAGCACCCGGGAGGCGTGATAGTCGTCGAAGAGCTTGCCGCCGAACTCCAGATACAGCTTGCCGCCGAACTGGGCAATGCGCTCCCGGATATGGGCGGACTGCATCTCCAGATATTTTTGATTGTCAAACCCGATGCCTGTCATGGTTGTTGACCCCTCTCATTTGTATTCAAAAATCATGTTCCAGTATATCACAGCCCGGTGGAGTTGAAAAGAAAAAACCGCAAAGGTCGACCTTTTATTAAGGGAATTTATATCGAATATTACGACTTTGTTCTTTACTTATGGGAAAACCGCCGATATAATAATTAAGGTTGGGCTATGTGCCGGAAAAAGGCGGCCCAGCGTGCGTTTTGAGAAAAACAAACCGGGAGGTTTTCAAGTATGTCTAATTGCGCCATTGTAGGCATCAACTGGGGTGACGAGGGCAAGGGCCGTATGGTGGACCTCATCACCCAGGACTATGACGTGGTAGTCCGTTATCAGGGCGGCGGCAACGCCGGCCACACCGTGGTCAACGAGTTCGGCAAGTTCGCCCTGCACCTGCTGCCCTCCGGCATCTTCCGCAAGGGCGTGGTGAATATCCTGGGCAACGGCGTGGCTCTGGACTGCGAGAGCCTGTGGACGGAGATGACCGACGTGATGGGCAAGGGCGTGGCCATCACCCCCGAGAATCTCAAGATCAGCGACCGGGCTTCTCTCCTGCTGCCCTGGCACCGGGATCTGGACGCCCTGGAGGAGGCCCGTCTCAAGGACAAGAAGTACGGCTCCACCAAGCAGGGCATCGCTCCTTTCTACTCTGACAAGTACCAGAAGAAGACCGTCATGGCCGGCGAGCTCCTCTATCCCGAGCATCTCAAGGCCCACCTCCAGGACATTCTGGAGTGGAAGAACCTGATCCTCACCAAGGTCTACGGGGCCGAGCCCTACACCATGGAGCAGATGATGGCCTGGGTGGCGGACTTCGGCGAGAAGATCAAGCCCTTTATCTGCGATACCGGCGCATTCCTGCGCAAGGCCCAGGCCGAGGGGAAGAACATCCTCTTTGAGGCCCAGCTGGGCGCCCTGCGGGATCTGGACTACGGCATCTATCCCTACACCACCTCCTCCAACGCTGTGGCGGCCTACGCCCCTGTGGGCTCCGGCCTGCCCTCCGCCAAGGTGGACGAGGTCATCGGTGTGGTGAAGGCCTACTCCTCCTGCGTGGGCGAGGGCCCCTTCACCTGCGAGTGGTTTGGCGAGGAGGCCGAGCAGCTGCGGGAGGCCGGCGGCGAATACGGCGCCAAGACGGGCCGTCCCCGCCGGGTGGGCCCCATCGACATCGTGGCCACCCGCTACGGTGTCCAGTGCCAGGCGGCTACCAACATCGCCCTGACCAAGCTGGATGT
Source organism: Dysosmobacter sp. (assembly GCF_052306735.1). Taxonomy (NCBI): domain Bacteria; kingdom Bacillati; phylum Bacillota; class Clostridia; order Eubacteriales; family Oscillospiraceae; genus Dysosmobacter; species Dysosmobacter sp. The sequence goes on from NZ_DAWBAJ010000027.1 coordinate 13,455, forward strand.
CCTCAGCTATATGGACAAGATCCCTGTCTGCGCCCACTATACCCTGGACGGCAAGCAGATCGACGAGTTCCCCTTCCCTGCCGTGCTGCCTGAGGCCAAGCCCGTGGTGGAGTACATGGACGGCTGGAAGTGCGACATCTCCGGCGTGCGCAAGTGGGAGGACCTGCCTGAGGCCGCCCGCAAGTATGTGGAATATGTGGAGCGCCAGATCGGCTGCCACATCGGCTATGTGTCCGTAGGCCCCGAGCGGGATTCCATCATCATCCGGTGATTATTCGAGGGGGAGCAGGCTCACACCGTTGCGGCATTGCGATCCCCGTCCCCGTTGGGGCCGCCGATCGCGCCGCTGCCTCGAAAGCGGCTTGCTTCTCCCGCCGCCGGCGGCGCATCGCCGCTTTCCCCTCGATCTCCCAATCAAATCGCTTCGCCTCCGGCGAAACAGACTGTACTCTCTGGAGGCACCCTGACGGGTGCCTCCTAACTTTTAGATGAAAGAAAGGTGGACCTCCTTATGTCCAAAGACCGTTACGAATCCCCTCTGGCGTCCCGGTACGCCTCGGAGTTTATGCTGCACCTCTTCTCCCCGGATATGCGCATCCAGACCTGGCGGCGGCTGTGGGTGGCCCTGGCTCGGGCGGAGCACAACCTGGGGCTCCCCATCACGGCGGAGCAGGTGGCGGAGCTGGAGGCCCACATCACCGACATCGACTATGACACCGCAGCCGCCCGGGAAAAGGAAGTCCGCCACGACGTGATGGCCCACGTCTATACCTACGGCAAGGCGGCCCCCTCCGCCGCCGGCATCATTCACCTGGGCGCCACATCCTGCTATGTCACCGACAACGCCGACCTCATCCTCTACCGGGAGGGCCTCAAGTACCTGCGGGGCGAGCTTCTGGCGGTGCTGCGGAACCTCAGCGCCTTTGCCGACAAGTACAAGGCCACCCCCACTCTGGGCTACACCCACTATCAGCCCGCCCAGCTGGTGACCATCGGCAAGCGGGCCACCCTCTGGATGCAGGATCTCCTCTCCGATCTGGAGGAGCTGGACTTCGTCACCGACAACCTGCGCTTTTTGGGCTGCCGGGGCACCACCGGCACCGAGGCCAGCTTCCTGGACCTCTTTGACGGAGACGGCGCCAAGGTGGACGAGATGAACCGCCAGATCAGCGCCGAGTTCGGCTTTGCCAAGTGCTTCGACGTCTGCGGCCAGACCTATCCCCGGAAGGTGGACAGCCGGATTTTGAACGTCCTCTCCTCCATTGCCCAGAGCTGCTACCGCATGGCAAACGACCTGCGGCTCCTCCAGCACGACCGGCAGGTGGAAGAGCCCTTCGAGAAAAACCAGATCGGCTCCTCCGCCATGGCCTACAAGCGCAACCCCATGCGCTCCGAGCGCATCTGTTCTCTTTCCCGCTACCTGATGGCGGACGCCATGAACGCGCCCATGACCGCCTCCGTCCAGTGGCTGGAGCGGACGCTGGACGACTCCGCCAACCGCCGCATCTCCATGCCGGAGGGCTTCCTCTGCGCCGACGCCATTTTGCGCCTGGCCCAGAACGTCACCGACGGGCTCCACGTCAACGAGAAGGTGGTGGAGGCCACGGTGCGGGAGTACCTGCCCTTCATCGCCACGGAGAATCTGATGATGGAGGCCGTCAAGCGGGGCGGCAACCGCCAGGAGCTCCACGAGATCATCCGCAAATGCTCCATGGCCGCCACCGCCCGGATGAAGGAGGGCGAAAAGTGCGACCTCCTGGCCCGTCTGGCGGCGGAGCCCGCCTTCGGCATGACGGAAGCGGAGATGGAAGAGCTCCTGACCCCCGGCGCCTATATCGGCCGCTGCCAGAGCCAGGTGGAGGCCTTCCTCTCCCGGGTGCAGCCGCTGCTCTCCGGCGCCACCAGGGAAAAAGCGGAGATCAATCTGTAAGGACAATCTCTGAGGATGGCCGCCGTACACGGCGGCCATCCCTGTTTCCCCGGCTTTTTGGCGATCTAACGCACCGGGAAAAAGGCGGGGGCAACGAAAACTGGAAGTATTACCTATTGCGTTTTCCCAATTTTCTGATAGGATAGCCTATAAGGGCTTGCTGGAAAATGGGCGGAGCAGTCCGCCTGGTTTCGAGCAAGTCCCACAAGAAGGAGGATGACCTTATGAGCACCGATATGAAACTCACGGAACTGTTCGGCAGTATGGTCTTTAACGAGGAGACCATGAAGGAGCGGCTCTCTTCCGCCTCTTACAGCACCTGGAAGCAGTGCATCAGCGACGGCACCGCGCTGGATATCAGCACCGCCAATGAGATCGCCGAGGCCATGAAGCAGTGGGCTGTGGAGAAGGGCGCCACCCACTATACCCACTGGTTCCAGCCCATGACCGGCGTCACCGCGGAAAAGCACGACAGCTTTATCTCTCCGGTAGGCGGCGGCAAGATCATCATGGAGTTTTCCGGTAAGGAATTGGTCCGGGGCGAGCCGGACGCATCCTCCTTCCCCTCCGGCGGCCTGCGGGCCACCTTTGAGGCCCGGGGCTACACTGCCTGGGACCCCACCTCCTTTGCCTTCATCAAGGAGGGGTCCCTCTGCATCCCCACCATCTTCTGCTCTTACTCCGGCGCAGCGCTGGATAAAAAGACACCGCTGCTGCGGTCCATGGACGAGGTCTCCCGCCAGGCGGTGCGGATCCTGCGCCTCTTCGGCGACACGGAGACCAAGCGGGTGGTGGCCCAGGTGGGTCCCGAGCAGGAGTACTTCCTCATCGACAAGAAGCTCTACAACCAGCGGGAGGACCTGCGTTTTTGCGGCCGGACCCTCTTCGGCGCCAAGCCTCCCAAGGGCCAGGAGCTGGAGGATCACTACTTCGGCGCCATCAAGCCCCGGGTGGCGGCTTACATGAAGGACCTGGACGAGACGCTCTGGGCTCTGGGGGTGCTCTCCAAGACCAAGCACAATGAGGTGGCCCCCTCCCAGCACGAGATGGCCCCCATCTATACCGACGCCAACACTGCCTGCGACCAGAACCAGCTGGCCATGGAGGTGATGAAAAAAGTGGCGGACCGCCACGGCCTGGTGTGCCTGCTCCACGAAAAGCCCTTTGCCGGCGTCAATGGCTCCGGCAAGCACGACAACTGGTCGTTGTCCACCGACAGCGGCAAGAACCTCTTCAAGCCCGGCTCCACCCCCAGCCAGAATGCCCAGTTTTTGCTGTTCCTGGCGGCCTTTGTCAAGGGCGTGGACGAGTATCAGGACTTCCTGCGGGCCACGGTGGCCTTCCCAGGCAATGACCACCGCCTGGGCGCCCAGGAGGCGCCGCCCGCCATCCTCTCCATCTTCCTGGGCGACGAGCTCAGCGCCGTGGTGGACGCCATTATCAACGGCACGGAGTATCAGGACTCCGGCAAGCGCACGCTGCAGATCGGCGTGGACGTGATGCCGCCCATCCCTCAGGACAACACCGACCGCAACCGCACCTCCCCCATGGCTTTCACCGGCAACAAGTTCGAGTTCCGGATGCTGGGCTCCTCCCAGTCCATCTCCGGCCCCAACATCGCCCTGAACACCATTATGGCCGAGGAGCTCCAGCAGTTTGCCGACGAGCTGGAGGGCTCCAAAGATTTCCGGCGGGATCTGTCCGCCCTGATCCGCCGGGTGTTCACCGAGCACCGGCGCATCATCTTTGACGGCAACGGCTACGACGACAGCTGGGTGGCCGAGGCCGCCCGCCGTGGGCTCAGCAACCTGGCCTCCACCGCCGACGCCCTGCCCATGTACACCGCGCCCAAGAACGTGGATCTGTTTGTCAAGCACGGCATCTACACCCTGGGCGAGATCGAGGCCCGGGCGGAGATCCACATCGAGAATTACTCTGCCGTGATCGCCATTGAGGCCAAGACCATGGTGGATATGATCCGCCACCAGATTCTCCCCGCCGTCTCCGGCTATGCCGATGAACTGTGCCAGCGGGCATACCACAAGGATTCCATGGGCGTCCCCTGCCGGTATGAAAAGCAGGCGGCCGGGAAGATCGGCACCCTGACGGATCTGCTGCTGGATGAATGCCTGGCGCTGGAGGCGGACATTGCCGCCATCCCCGCCGGCAGCCGGGAGGCCATGGACTACTGCCACACGGTCATCGTGCCCGCCATGGCCGCCGCCCGGGAGACCGCCGACCAGCTGGAGGAGCTCACCGCCGACGAGGCCTGGCCTTTCCCGGTGTATTCCGATCTGCTCTTCTCCGTGTAATCATCGTTCCATACAAAAGGAGCCGGACCCCGCAGGGGTCCGGCTCCGAATTTATGCCGTTTGGCCTGAGATTCAAACGAAGAACTGGAAAAACAGGGCGAAAATGGTGGTGATGATGCCGCAAAGGCCAATGGCCAGGCCGCTCATGGCACCCTCCGTCTCCCCCAGTTCCAGGGCCTTGGCGGTGCCTACGGCGTGGCTGCAGGCGCCGATGGCCAATCCCGCTGCCACCGGATCCTTCACCCGGAAGAGTTTCATCAGCAGCGGCGCGCAGAGGTTGCCCATGATGCCGGTGAAACACACCGCCGCCACCGTTACCGCCGTGATGCCGCCCTGCCCCTGGGAGATGGCGGTGGCAATGGGGGTGGTGACGGACTTGGGCAGCAGGGAGATGGTCAGCTGGCTGTCCAGGCCGAAGAGGCGGCACATGCCCAGAATGCTGAACACAGCGGTGGCGGTTCCGGCCACGCAGCCTGCCAGGATGGGCAGCAGGTTCTTTTTCAGAAGGTCTATCTGGGAGTAGATGGTCACCGCCAGACAGGCGGTGGCAGGCCCCAGGAAGAGGTTGATGATGGCACCCCCCTGGTTGTAATCCTCATAGGGGATGTCAAAGACTACCAGCAGCGCGATAATCAGCAGCGTGGCGATGACCAGGGGGTTGCACACCACCAGGCGGGTCTTGCGCTGGATGGCGACGCCCAGGGCGTACGCCGCCACAGAGACCGCCACGCCGAAAAAGGGAGAGGCAAAGGCTTCGCTCACGGTTTTTTCCTCCTATTCAAAAGCCGGTTGGTGAGGGTCACGGTGGCCGCGGTGACGGCAAAGGTGGCGATGGTGGACACGATGCAGATCACCGGCAGCAGCACCAGATTCTCCCGCAGTACATCCACATAGTTCATAATGCCCACGGTGGCGGGGATGAAGAAGAACTGGAGATTCCCCAGGAGAAAATCCGATTTTTCCTGTACGTGCCTGGGATGGAGCACCCGCACCAGCAACAGCACCAGCAAAATCAGCATGGCGATGACACTGGCAGGCAGGGGGAAGGGCAGTACCGCCTCAATGAGGGTCCCCAGCCAGCAGATTGCAAACACGATTCCAATTTGACTGAGCAGTTTCAATGTTTTGCGCCTCACTTTTTATCCGGCTCGGAAAAGCCGTTTTTATCCATCGGGGGGAAAGAAAACAAAGGAGCCTTGACGGCCAGGATCGTCAAGGCTCCTTTGCTGCACAATGGAACATATTCTACTGGACAACCGCCGGAATGTAAAGAGGCAAGGTGGATAATTTTCCGCCCTCAGACGGCATATTTTTCCTCAGAACAGCTGTCCCTCCGCCCAGCGGCGAAGCTCGCCCCGGAAATCCGGGTGGGCGATGGCCACAAGGGCGTGGGCCCGCTGCCGGAGGCTCTTGTATTTCAGGTCCGCCACGCCGTATTCCGTCACCACGTACTGCACCCAGGTGCGGGGGGTGGTGACCACGGCGCCGGGGGAGAGCTGGGGCAGGATCTTGGAGCGGAGCTGCCCGCTTTTGTCCGTATAGCTGGAGCGCAGGGCCAGGATGCTCTTGCCGCCGGGAGACCACTGGGAGCCGATGACCCACTCCAGCTGGCCGCCGGTGCCGGAATACTGGCGGCTGCCCGCCGTCTCGGCGTTCACCTGGCCGGTGAGGTCCACCTCCATGGCATTGTTGATGGATACCACGTTGCGGTTCTGGGCGATGACCCGGGAGTCGTTGACAAAGTCGATCTCCTTCTGGCAGAAGGCGGGGTTTTCCCGGGCAAAGTCCCACAGGGACTGCCCGCCCACCAGGTGGGCGCAGACGGTGCGGCCGGTGCACACCTGCTTGCAGCTGTTGTTCACCACACCCTGCTTCATCAGCTCCATGATGCCGGTGCTCAGCACCTCCGTCTGGACCCCCAGATCCCGCTTTCCGGCGTAGACCAGGTTTTCCCCGATGGCGTTGGCCAGGCCTCCCAGCCCCAGCTGGATGCAGGAGCCGTTATCCACCATGTCGGCGATGTACCCGGCGATGCGCCGGTCCGCGTCGTTTCCGGGGACGGTGGCAGTCTCCACCAGGGGACCGGAGGTTTCGATGATGCCGTCCACCTCCGAGACGTGGAGCTTGGTGTGGAAGGGGCCGTCGCTTTCGATGTAGGGCATGTCCGGATGAACCTCCACCAGCACCAGCTCACACTGCTCCAAAAGGCGGCGGTTGAGCACCGTGCCCCAGATGGAGCGGCTCATCCAGCCGTTCTCATCCGGCGGCGAGCAGGTGAGTACCGCCACCCGTGGATGCCGGGAAATCAGCCAGTCCGGCGTCTGGCTCAGATGGGTGGGCACATAGTGGACGTTGCCCATGGGGGCCAGGGTCCGCTCCACGCCGAAAAAGTTGGAGTTGTAGGTCACATGTCCGGCGCACTCCGGCGTCAGCAGCCGGGTGCCGGCGGGAATGAAGTGGGAGTCCACCTCAATGTGTCCCCCCTGGGTCTGCAGCCGCTGCGCCAGGGCGGTGTCCATCTCCCGGGGCCAGTTGGACATGGCGGAAAAGGCCAGCACGTCCCCGTCCCGGATCCAGGTAAGAGCCTCCTGGGGCGTCATATGCAGCGCCCGGTACTGGGCGCGCCAATCGCCGGTCCCCGCCAGGCGGCCCCGGCGGACAGGCGTCAAAAGTTCCATATGGGATCCCTCCGTTTCTTCTGCCCCATTGTACCCCATGAGACAGCCAAAAGGCAAGCGGCGGGGCCCAGGCGGCGGAAATTTCCTAAGACGGGACAAATTGTCGGGCTCTCGGCGGGAAAAAAGCGGGTTTTTCCTCAACCTTAACATTTTTTTAGAGTTATTTCTCTTGCAACCGGGGAAACCGCTGTGCTATACTTGCGGTGTTGTGAAATATGAACTTTGGAGGTGCCACATTTGCAAAAACGCAGCCATAAGCTCCTGGCGTCCACCCTGCTGGCCGGTGAGAACGGCTTTTCCGCAAAGCGGTATGAGCTGGCGTTCCTGTTCGGCTCGTTCCAGCCGGACTGCAATCCCCTGACGTATCTCAAGGGCTCTCTGCGGGCCTACAAGTTCCGGGGACATAACTACTCCAATTCCCAGTATTACATCCAGCGCCACATCCGCAGCCTCCAGCGCCGCAAGCGCTGGAACCTGTGGCAGTACTATACCCTGGGCAAGCTCACCCACTACCTGGCCGATGCCTTTACCTTCCCCCACAATGAACACTATCCCGACTCCCTGCTGGCCCATCACCAGTACGAGACGGATCTGCGGGCGTACCTGGAGGCCTATCTGGAAAAGCGCACCATGCGCCGCAAGCAGTTCCGGGAGGACGTGGCGGGGGCCATTGCCCAGCTCCACGACTACTATGAAAGCGCCGCCGCCGATCAGCGGATGGACGTCCAGTTCATTCTGGAGGCCACGGCCATGCTGATGGCCGGCTGCCGCCCCCAGACCGCCGGTGCCGTCTGAATCCAGCGGTTTTTACGAAGGCTGCCGGGTGAAAATGGGAATTGTTTGTCAGAATTGTCAATTTCCATTTGCGCGGCGAAGTGCTATGCTTTAAACATCTAAAGAGTCAGGAGAATTTGACCACCATGACCAACTGCATCCGTTCTGCCGAATACCGTTACTTTAGCTTTACCTACTTTTATGGTAAGGCTTATTTTGGTTTGGCTGAATCCGTGTGCGGCCGATAACGGTGCTGTCAGAAACTGTCAGTGAACCCAAGGATCCGCAGCCAGACCGGCTGCGGATCCTTTTTTTCATTCCCGGCACCATACAACCAAACTCTGAGATTCCGTTTTTAGGAGGAAGAAACCATGATCGTCATTCTCAAACACAACCCCAACAAGGACCAGCTGGAAAGCCTCATTTCCTGGCTGCAGGAAAAGGGCATCATCATCCACACCAGCATCGGCGAGGCACACACCATCTTAGGGTTGGTGGGCGACACCTCCAAGCTGGACATCGACCTCATCGCCGCGTTGGACATCGTGGAGGATGTCAAGCGGGTCCAGGAGCCCTACAAGAATGCCAACCGCAAGTTCCATCCCGAGGACACCGTGGTGAAGGTGGGCAATACCCAGATCGGCGGCGGCAACCTGACCCTCATGGCGGGCCCCTGCTCCGTGGAGAGCGAGGAGCAGGTCGTGGCCATCGCCAAGGCCGTGAAGGCCAGCGGCGCCACCATGCTGCGGGGCGGCGCCTTCAAGCCCCGCACCTCCCCCTACTCCTTCCAGGGCCTGGGCGCCACGGGCCTGGAGTATTTGAAGGTGGCCAAGCAGGAGACGGGCCTGCCCATCGTCACGGAGCTGATGGACCTGAGCCAGCTGCCCTTGTTCAAGGATGTGGACGTCATCCAGATCGGCGCCCGGAACATGCAGAACTTCGACCTTTTGAAGGCCGTGGGCCATCAGGACAAGCCCGTGATGATCAAGCGCGGCATGTCCGCCACCTATGAGGAGTGGCTCATGAGCGCCGAGTACGTCATGGCCGGCGGCAACGAGAACGTCATCCTCTGCGAGCGGGGCATCCGCACCTTCGAGTCCTACACCCGCAATACCCTGGATCTGGCGGCCATCCCTGTGCTGCGCAAGCTCACCCACCTGCCCATCATCATCGATCCCAGCCACGCCACCGGAAAGAGCTGGCTGGTGGCGCCTCTGGCCATGGGCGCTGTGGCCACCGGCTGCGACGGCCTCCAGATCGAGGTCCACAACGACCCCGCCCACGCCCTGTGCGACGGTCCCCAGTCCCTCAAGCCCGAGGCATTTGACGACCTGGCAAAGAAGCTCTTGAAGCTCCACGCCGCCGTCAAGGAACTGGAGGCGTAAGATGATCGTCGGCATCGTGGGCCTGGGCCTCATCGGCGGTTCCATGGCCAAGAGCATCAAAAACCGTACCGCCCACACGGTCTACGGCGCGGATCTCAACGCCGAGACCATGACCATGGCCCGCATGTGCGGCGCCATGGACGCCCCTCTGACGGCGGAGAACCTGCCGCAGTGCGATCTGGTGCTGGTGGCCATCCGCCCCGGCGCCGCCGTGGAGTGGGTGCGGCAGAACGCGGAGCATATTTCCAAAAGCGCCATCCTGGTGGATCTTTGCGGCGTCAAGCGCACGGTGGTGAAGGCCATCACCCCCATCGCCGCGGAGCACGGCTTTGCCTACATCGGCGGCCACCCTATGGCAGGCCGGGAGCGGGGAGGCTTCACCGCCGCCACCGACGACCTCTATGTGGGTGCCTCCATGATCCTCACCCCCGATGAGCGGACGGATATGCAGCTGCTGGAGACGCTGAAGGCCTTCTTCCTGGATCTGGGCTTTGCGGGCCTCACCTTCTCCACCCCTGAAGAGCACGACCGCATCATCGCCTTTACCTCCCAGCTGGCCCATATCACCTCCAGCGCCTACGTCAAGTCGCCGGAGGCCCAGAAGCGCCGGGGCTTCTCCGCCGGCAGCTTCCAGGATATGACCCGCGTGGCCCGGCTGGACGAGGACATGTGGACGGAGCTGTTCCTGGACGACGCCGACTATCTCACGGGCGAGCTGGAAGTGCTGGTGGGCCACCTCACCGAGTATCTGGACGCCCTGAAGGCCCGGGACGCCGACACCCTCCGCGCCCTGCTGCGGGACGGCCGGGAGAAGAAGGCCACCGCCGGCGGCAACTGAGCCCGCCTTACCTTATTTGATAAAGGAGTTTTCCCAATGTCCGACTCCATCCGAACCATTCCTGTGGGTGTCGCCCCCGCCTATGAAGTTTCCATCGGCCCGGGGCTGCTGGAAACGTGTGGCCAGCGATTGAAGCCGCTGCTGGGGGAGTGCCGCGTGGCGGTGATTACCGACTCCACCGTGGCGCCCCTGTACCTGGAGACCGTACTCCAAAGCCTGGAGCAGGCGGGCTTTGCCACCTGCTCCCACGTCTTCCCTGCCGGGGAGGGGCACAAGACCCTCTCCACCCTCTCCGACCTTCTGGAGTTCCTGGCTTCGCAGCACCTGACCCGTACCGACTGCGTGGCGGCCCTGGGGGGCGGCGTCACCGGGGATATGGCGGGCTTTGCCGCCGCCGTGTACCTCAGAGGCATCCGCTGCGTGCAGCTGCCTACCACCCTTCTGGCCGCCGTGGACTCCTCCGTGGGCGGCAAGACTGCCGTGGACCTCACCGCCGGAAAGAACCTGGCAGGGGCCTTTTCCCAGCCCGCCGCAGTGCTGTGCGACACGGACTGTTTAAAGAGCCTCCCTGCCGATGTCTTTGCCGACGGCGCCGCCGAGGCCATCAAGACCGGTGTCCTCTGTGACGAGACCCTCTTCGCCCTCTTTGAGGACGGCACCCTCACCGCCGACCCCGGGGAGGTCATCGCCCGGTGCATCGCCTACAAGGCCGGCGTGGTGGAGCGGGACGAGAAGGAGCTGGGGGAGCGGAAGCTGTTGAACCTGGGCCACACTGTGGGCCACGCCATCGAAAAGTGCAGCGGCTTCACCATCCCCCACGGCCACGCCGTGGCGGCGGGCCTTGCCATCATGGCCCACTCCGCCGAGGCCCTGGGTTGGACGGAGGGGCCTCTGGCGGAGCGCATCGCCGCCTGCCTGGAGCGAAACGGTCTCCCTACCGGCACGGACTACACCGCCGAGGCCCTGGCCCAGGCGTCCCTATCCGACAAGAAGCGGGCGGGAGATACCATCACCGTGGTGGTGCCCCGGCGCATGGGCGAGTGCGAACTGAAAAAACTGCCGGTGAGTGAACTGCCGGGCCTCATTGCCGCGGGACTGGAGGGGTGAGATGGACGTTCGCATCACGCCGAAAAAACTCTCCGGTACCGTGACCCCGCCCCCCAGCAAGTCCCAGGCTCACCGGCTGCTGATCGCCGCCACCCTGGGAACAGGGGTCAGCACTGTCCGTGGCGTGGCCATGTCTCAGGATGTGGAGGCCACCCTCCGGTGCCTGACGGCTCTGGGCGGCCATTGGAAAGAGACGGCCCCCGGAACCCTGGAGATCACCGGCATCGGTGGCCGCCGCTGCACCGGGGAGGATCTGCCCCGGCTGGACTGCGGGGAGAGCGGGTCCACCCTGCGCTTCTTGATTCCCATTGCCCTGGCAGTGGCGGGAGGCGGCGTCTTTACCGGACACGGCCGCCTGATGGAGCGGCCCCAGGGCCCCTATTTCGACCTGTTTCGGGAGAAGGGGATCTTTTTTGAGCAGAGGGACGGTGTTCTCACCGTCCGGGGGAAGCTGACGCCGGGGGAGTACCGCCTGCCGGGCGACGTCTCCAGCCAGTTTTTTACCGGATTGCTCTTTGCCCTGCCGCTGCTGGAGAGCCCCAGCACCATCGTTCCCACCACGGCTGTGGAGAGCTGGGACTATATCTGCATGACCCTGGACGCCCTGGCAGGCGCCGGGGTGGCGGTGCCGGAACCCCGGCGCGGCGGCGCGTTTTCCATTTCCCCGCATCCTTACCGCTCCTTTGACCGCTGCGTGGAGGCGGACTGGTCCCAGGCGGGGTTCTGGTACGCCGCCATTGCCTTGGGCTCCCAGGTGGAGCTGGAGGGGCTCAACGCCTTTTCCGTCCAGGGGGACATGGCGGTGGTGCCCAACTTCCTGCGCCTGACCCATCCCGGAGATCTGGACATCGACGTCTCCGGTATCCCGGACCTGCTGCCGCCCCTGGCGGTGATGGCGGCGGTCCGCTCCGGAACCACCCGCTTTGTAAACGCTGCTCGGCTGCGGATGAAGGAAAGCGATCGCCTCTCCACCGTCTGTGCCATGCTGGAGGCGTTGGGGGGCACCTGTCAGGAGGGGCCGGACAGCCTCTCTGTCACCGGCGGTACCCTTACCGGCGGCACCGTGGACGGGGCCAACGACCACCGCATCGTCATGGCGGCAGCCATCGCTGCCACTGCCTGCGCCGGTCCCGTCACCATTTTGGGGGCCGAGTGCGTGAAAAAGTCCTACCCGGATTTCTGGGAGGTCTACAAAAACCTGGGAGGTGAGGTCCATGTCCTCTGAATTCGGACATCTGTTGAAGATCAGCGTCTTCGGCCAGTCCCACGGCAAGGCCATCGGCGTGGTGGTAGACGGCCTGCCTGCCGGGGAGGCCATCGACCTTGATGAACTGCAAGCCTTCCTGGACCGCCGCAAGCCCGGAAAAAACCGCCTCTCCACCGCCCGGAAGGAATCGGACGCTCCCACCTTTTTATCGGGCCTGGAAAACGGCAAGACCTGCGGGGCTCCCCTGTGCGCCGTCATAGAAAACGGCGACCAGCACTCCGGAGACTACGCCGGGCTGACAGATACCCCCCGCCCCGGCCATGCGGATTATACCGCTGCCGTCAAATGGGGAGGCCAGGCGGACATGCGGGGCGGCGGCCACTTCTCCGGCCGGTTGACGGCGCCGCTGTGCATCGCCGGGGGCATTGCCAAGCAGATCCTGGCCCGCCGGGGCATCCATGTGGGAGCTCACCTTTCTGAGGTGGCTGGCATCGCCGACGATCCCTTCCCCCTGCATCCCACGGCGGAGCTTTTTGAAAAGCTGGCCGCCAAGGACTTTCCGGTGCTTGACGACGGCGCCGGGGAGCGGATGCAGCAGGCCATCCTGGCCGCCCGGGAGGAACTGGATTCCGTGGGCGGCATCGTGGAGTGTGCCGCCATCGGCCTTCCCGCCGGACTGGGAGATCCCATGTTCGACGGGGTGGAGAACCGCCTGGCGGCGGCCCTCTTCGGCATTCCCGCCGTCAAGGGTGTGGAGTTCGGGGCGGGCTTTGCCGCCGCCCGGAGCCGGGGGTCGGAGAATAACGACGCTTTCTCCGTTCAGAACGGCGCCGTGGTGACGGACACCAACCACGCCGGGGGCATCCTGGGGGGCATCACCAACGGCATGCCCATCTTGCTGCGCACAGCCATGAAGCCCACGCCGTCCATTGCCAGAGCCCAGAAGACTGTGCGCCTCTCCCAAATGGAGGAGATCCCCCTTGAAATCCGGGGCCGTCACGACCCCTGCATTGCCCATCGGGCTGTTCCTGTGGTAGAGGCGGTGACTGCCGCCGTGTTGTTAGACTTACTGTTGGAGGGAAATCATGGAACTTTCTGAAATCCGCGAAAAAATCGACACTGTTGACGACCAGCTTTTGAAGCTGTTCCTGGAGCGCATGGATCTGGCGGAGGAAGTGGCCGCCTACAAAAACGAGCACCACCTCCCCATCCTCAACAAGGAGCGGGAGCGGGCGGTTTTGGCCCGGGTGACGGAGCAGTCCGGGGAGAAGGAGCGCTACGCCTATCACCTCTTCTCCACCCTCTTTGAGCTGGCCCGGTCCCGGCAGGCGGAGCTGATCTCCGCCCCCACCAAGGTGGCCGCCCAGGTGAAGGCCTCCATCGCCGCCGGCAGCGAGGTCTTTCCCCAGACGGGGCTGGTTGCCTGCCAGGGCATGGAGGGTGCCAATTCTCAGGCGGCCTGCGACCGTTTGATCCCCCGGGGCAACATCGTCTATGTCAAGAGCTTCGAGGCGGTGTTTTCCGCCGTGGAGTCCGGATTGTGCAAGTTTGGCGTGGTGCCCATTGAAAACAGCGCCAACGGCTCCGTCCGGGCCATCTACGACCTGATCCAGCGCAAGAAGTTCTCCATCGTCCGCTCCACCCGCCTGTGCATCCGCCACGAGCTGCTGGCCCTGCCCGGCGTGAAGCTGGACGACATCACGGAGGTCTACTCCCACGAGCAGGCCATCGGCCAGTGCAGCAAGTTCCTGGGAAGCCTGAACGGCGTGCGGGTGATCCCCTGCGACAACACCGCCACCGCTGCCAAGATGGTCGCCGAGAGCGGTTCTCGCCACGCGGCCGCCATCTCCTCCCACCCCTGCGCCGCCCTGTACGGCCTGGACACCGTCCGGGACGACATCCAGGACAGCGACAACAACTACACCCGCTTCATCTGCATCACCCGGGATCCGGTGATCTACGCCGGCGCCAACCGCATCAGCCTGGTCATCGCCTGCGACAACAAGCCCGGCGCCCTGTATGAGATCCTCTCCAAGCTGGCGGCCCTGGGTATCAACATGACCAAGCTGGAGTCCTGCCCCGTTACCGGCCGCAACTTCGAGTTCATCTTCTTCCTGGAGCTGGAGGCCTCCGTCCACGAGCCCGGCGTCCTGCCCATGCTGGAGGAGCTGGAGCGCAGCTGCCAGAGCTTCCAGTTCCTGGGCAACTACGCAGAGATCTGAGCCATGGGGGAGAAGATCTACGGTCTCCTGGGCCGCAAGCTGGGCCACAGCTGGTCGGTCCCCATCCATGAGGAGCTGGGCCGCAAAGGCTACCGGCTCATTGAGCTGGAGCCGGAGGAGCTGGCACCCTTTCTGGCCCGGGAGGATATCGGCGGCCTCAACGTCACCATCCCCTACAAGCGGGATGTGATGCCCCTGTGCGATGAGATCGATGAGGCGGCCCGGGCCATCGGCAGCGTCAATACCCTGGTGCGCCGGGACGGCAAGCTTCTGGCCTTCAATACCGACGCGGCGGGCTTTTGCTTCATGGCCCGCCGGGCGGGCATCGACTTTGCCGGAACCAAGACGGTGGTGCTGGGCAACGGAGGCGCCTCCCATACGGTGGTGGCCTGCGCCCGGCAGCTGGGGGCACGGGAAGTGGTGGTCATCTCCCGCTCCGGGGAGAACAACTATGGGAATCTCTCCCGCCACGCCGATGCGGACATCCTGGTGAACGCCACCCCGGTGGGCATGTTCCCGGACAACGGGGCGTCTCCGGTGGATCTCACCGCCTTCCCCAAGTGCCGGGGCGTGCTGGATCTCATTTACAACCCCCGGCGCACAGCCCTGATCCTCCAGGCCCATGCCCTGGGGATCCCCTGCTCCGACGGGCTTCCCATGCTGGTGGCCCAGGCCACGGTGGCAGAGGAGCATTTCGGATGCACCCAGATCCCGGAGGGGGAGAACGAGCGGATCTTGCGGCTGCTGCGCCAGGAGACGGAGAATATCGTCCTCATCGGCATGCCCGGCTGTGGGAAGAGCACCATCGGCGCTCTGCTGGCCCAAAAGACCGGCCGGGAGGCCGTGGACATTGACCAGCGCATCGCGGAGCGGGCAGGCTGCTCTATCCCGGAGATCTTTGCCCGGGGCGGGGAGGCGGAATTCCGCGCCCTGGAGCGGGAGGAGACGGCCAGGGCCGGGGCCCTCACCGGCAAGATCCTCCTCACCGGCGGCGGTGTGGTAAAGACCCCGGAAAACTACGACGCCCTACACCAGAACGGCCGGGTCTACCACCTGCTGCGGGCGCTGGACGCGCTGCCCACTGACGGGCGCCCCCTCTCCCAGGGGGCGGATCTTGCGGCCATGTGGCAGCAGCGGGAGCCCCTGTACCGGCGCTTCCGGGACGTGACGGTGGACAACAACGGTACGCCGGAGGAAACGGCGGATCAGATCTGGAGGGATTATTGTGCACATTCTGGTGATGAATGGACCGAACATGAACATGCTGGGCATCCGGCAGCCGGAGATCTACGGCCATGAGACCTATGAGGACCTGTGCGCCATGATCCGGGCCGAAGCGCAGACGTTGGGCGCGGAGGTTTCCTTCTTCCAGTCCAACCACGAGGGGGCCCTGGTGGATGCCATCCACCAGGCCTACTTCGACCATGTGGACGGTATCATCCTCAATCCCGCGGCTTACACCCACACCAGTGTGGCGCTGCTGGACGCCCTGAAAGCGGTGGGGATCCCCACGGTGGAGGTCCATGTCTCCGACCCCGACAAGCGGGAGGCTTTCCGGCATGTGTCCTATGTCCGCTCCGCCTGCGTGGCCACCATTAAGGGCCACGGCCTCACGGGTTATCTGGAGGCCCTGCGGCTGCTGTGCGGCAAGTAAATGAAAAAACGTGCCCCCGGAACGCTTGACGCGTTCCGGGGGCTTTTTTACCGTTGGGGATGGGAAAAAAGAGACTGGCTCTGCCGCGTTTTACCGCGGCAGAGCCAATAAGGAAGGGATGATGGAAGAAGATCAGTGCGCGATCAGACGGCTGGCGCGCTTCTTGCCGTAGACGATGATGGCGGCAACATAAGCAACAGCAGCCACAACGCCCACCACGTAGGCAATGTTCCAGGGGATGTGGA
>NZ_DAWBAJ010000028.1:0-27909 GCF_052306735.1 Dysosmobacter sp.
AGTTCCCCATTATCCAGGGCGGCATGGCCAACATCGCCACCGGCGAATTTGCCGCTGCCTGCTCCAACGCTGGGGCCCTGGGCATGATCGCCACCGGCGGTTGGGACGGTGACCGCCTGCGCCGGGAGATCCGCCGGGCCAAGGAGCTCACCGACAAGCCCTTCGGTGTGAATTTGATGCTCATGAGCCCCTATGCCGACGACATTGCCCAGATCATCCTGGACGAGAGCGTGAAGGTGGTCACCACCGGCGCCGGCAATCCCGGCAAGTATATCCCCGCCTGGAAAGCGGCAGGCATCAAGGTGATGCCGGTGGTAGCGGCCTCCATCCTGGCCAAGCGCCTAGAGCGCCTGGGGGTGGACGCCATCATCGCCGAAGGAACCGAGTCCGGCGGCCACGTGGGTGAGATGACCACCATGGCCCTGGTGCCCCAGGTCATCGACGCCGTCAGCGTTCCCGTGGTGGCAGCCGGCGGCATTGCCGACGGCCGTCAGGCCGCAGCAGCCTTCGCCCTGGGCGCCTGCGGCATCCAGGTGGGCACGTGCCTCCTGGCAAGCGAGGAGTGCCCCATCCACGAAAACTACAAGCAGGCCATTCTCAAGGCCAAGGACTCCGACACCGTGGTCACCGGCCGCTCCATCGGCGGCCCTGTCCGGGTGCTGAAAAACAAGATGTCCCGGGAATATCTGGCTCTGGAGAAGCGGGGCGCCACTCTGGAAGAGCTGGAGAAGGTCACGCTGGGCGGACTGCGCCGGGCCGTGCTGGAAGGCGACATGGAGATGGGCAGCGTCATGAGCGGCCAGGTGGCCGGCATGCTCCATGAGATCCGTCCCGTCCGGGAGATCTTCGAGTCTCTGTACAGCGGCGGAAAATCCGTCCTGGAGGCAGCTGCAAAGGAATGGCAGTGACGATTCGGGGAAGGACGCTGTCCCTTCCCATTTTGCAGGGCGGCATGGGCGTGGGCATCAGCCTGGAGCGCCTGGCGGGCGCCGTGGCCGCCTGCGGCGGAATGGGCACCATCTCCACCGCCGTGGGCGGGTTCAACGAGCCGGACTTCGCCGCCGATCCCCAGGGCGCCAATCTGCGGGCCCTGGAAAAGCAGGTGCACCGGGCCAAGGAACTGGCCCGCGGTGCGGGCATGGTGGCCGTCAACGCCATGGTGGCCACCACCCAGTATGCCCAGAGTGTCCGCACCGCCCTGCGGGCGGGGGTGGACGCCGTGGTGTGCGGCGCGGGACTTCCCAAGGACCTGCCCGCCATCGCCGCGGAGGTTCCGGAGAGCGACGCCGCCCTGGCTCCCATCGTCAGCAGCGGCCGGGCCGCCGCCCTCATCTGCCGGCTCTGGGACAAACACCACCACCGGATCCCGGATTTCGTGGTGCTGGAGGGTCCCCTGGCCGGGGGGCATCTGGGCTTCTCCCCCGAGGAGGCCAAAGAGGCCCAGGCGGGGCGGCCTAAAACTTTGAGCAGCCTGCTCCATGAGGTGCTGGAGGCCCTGGCCCCCTACCGGGACAAGGCCGGGCGGGATATCCCCGTGTTTGTGGCAGGCGGCGTGAAGGACGGGGCGGAAATGGCCCGCTATATGAAAGAGGGTGCTGCCGGGGCGCAGTTCGCCACCCGGTTCATCGCCACCGAGGAGTGCGACGCCTCCGCCGCCTATAAGCAGGCGCTTATCGACGCCAAATCGGAGGACATCACCATCGTCCAAAGCCCGGTGGGCATGCCGGGCCGGGCACTGCGCTCTCCCCTGATAGAGCGTGTGGAAGCGGGCACGCAGCCTCCCGTGGACCGGTGCATCAACTGCCTGGTGCCCTGCACCCCGTCCAAGGCTCCCTACTGCATCTCCCGGGCGCTGATCGCCGCCGCCCGGGGCGACTGGGAGAACGGCCTCTTTTTCTGCGGGGCCAATGCCGGGGAGGTCAAATGCCTTTCCACCGTCCGGGAACAGATGGGCGAAATCATGAACGAATGGAGGGCCGCGCAATGAAACTCGGCTTCTTATACGCCGGACAGGGCAGCCAGCACCCGGGTATGGGTGCGGACCTGTACGACGCCTACCCCGCCTTCCGCGCTGTACTGGACAGCGCGGAGGTGGACTTCGACCTCAAGGAGGTCTGCTTCACCGATTCCCAAGGTCTCATCAACCAGACCCGCTACACCCAGCCCTGCATGGTGGCCTTTGCCGCCGGTCTCACCGCCGTGCTGCGTCAGAAGGGCATCGTCCCGGCCGTGGCGGCGGGACTGTCCCTGGGCGAGTACTCCGCCCTCCATGCCGCCGGCGTTTTTGACGCCGCCACCGCTGTGAAGCTGGTGGCCTTCCGGGGCAAGGCTATGGAGGAGGCCGCCGCCGGGCGGGAGAGCGCCATGATGGCAGTGCTGAACCTGGACCGGGCTCCCCTGCAGGAGGCCTGCGACGCGGCATCCGACCTGGGATGCGTGGTCATCGCCAACTACAACTGCCCGGGTCAGCTGGTCATCGGCGGCGAGAAGGCCGCCGTGGAAAAGGCCGCTGCCCTGGCCAAGGAAAAGGGCGCCCGCCGGTGCCTGCCCCTGAAAGTCAGCGGTCCCTTCCACACGCCTCTGATGGCCCCTGCCGGGGACGCCCTGGCGGAGCATTTCAAGACCATCTCCTTCGGTGAGCCCCAGATTCCCGTGATCTTCAACTGCCTGGGGGATGTAAAGGATGATTCCATCACCATCCCGCAGCTGCTGGTGCGGCAGGTGCAAAGCAGCGTCTTTATGGAGGACTCTATCCGGAAGATGGCCGCCATGGGCGTGGACGCCATTGTGGAGATTGGGCCGGGCAAGGCCCTCAGCGGGTTTGTGAAAAAGACCGTGCCGGAGATCCCCGTCACTGCCGTGGAAACCGTGGCGGATGTGGAGGCACTCTCCGACACCCTCAACGCACTGGTAAAGGAGAAGGCATGATGAATTTTGCAGGAAAGACCGCCGTCGTCACCGGCGGCAGCCGCGGCCTGGGCCGGGCCGTATGCCTGGAGCTGGCCAAGGGCGGCGCCAATGTGGTGCTTTGCTATGCGGGGAATGAGGCCGCGGCCAAGGAAACCACCGCTGCCTGCGAGGCCCTGGGCGCCAAGGCCCTGGCCGTCCAGTGCAACGTGGCCAAGGCCGATGAGGTGAAGGCCCTGATGGACGCGGCGGTGAAGGAATTCGGCCGCATCGACATTCTGGTGAACAACGCCGGCATCACCCGGGACGGCCTTTTGATGATGATGAAGGAGGAGGACTTTGACGCGGTGATCGCCGCCAATCTCAAGGGCACCTTCCTTTGCATGAAGGCCGTCTCCCGCATCATGATGAAGCAGCGCTATGGCCGCATCGTGAATCTCAGCTCCGTGGTAGGCCTGCGGGGCAACGCCGGACAGGTGAACTACGCCGCCAGCAAGGCCGGCGTGGTGGGCATGACCAAGTCCCTGGCCAAGGAACTGGCCTCCCGGGGCGTCACCGTCAACGCCGTGGCTCCCGGCTTCATCGCCACCGATATGACCGCCGCCATGACCGATGCCGCCAAGGAAGCAACTCTTGCCTCCATCCCCCTGCAGCGGCTGGGAGCGCCGGAGGACGTGGCCCACGCGGTTGCCTTCCTGGCAAGCGACGAGGCCGCCTACATCACCGGACAGGTGCTGTGCGTGGACGGCGGCATGGCCATGTAAATTTGTGAGGGAGCAGGCTCCCCCGCAGCAGAAAATGACTTGTGTTTCCCGCTTCGCGCCAAAGCGGAGCGGCTTGAATTCAAATTCGGAGGTACCACTATGGATCGACGCAGAGTCGTCATCACCGGCCTGGGGGCTGTGACCCCCGTGGGCCTTACCGCAGCCGAGAGCTGGCAGGCCGTGCGCAGCGGCGTGTGCGGCATCGGCCCCATCACCCAGTTCGACGCCTCTTCCCAGAAGGTCTCTCTGGCGGCAGAGGTGAAGGGCTTCGACGCCGATGCCCTGCTGGGCAAGCAGGAGGCCAAGCGCATGGGCCGCTTTACCCAGTTTGCCATGGTCTCCGCCCGGGAGGCTCTTGCCGACAGCGGCCTCAACCCCGAGGCCGAAGATCTGGACCGCTGCGGCGTCATCGTCTCCAGCGGCATCGGCGGCCTCTCCATCACCGAGGCCGAGCACGACCGGGGCCTGGCCCGGGGCTGGGACCGGGTGTCCCCCTTCTATATCCCCACCGCCATCTGCAACATGGCCGCGGGACAGATCGCCATTGACACGGGCTTCCGGGGCATGTGCACCTGCCCGGTGACCGCCTGTGCCGGCGGCACCAATGCCGTGGGCGACGCCTTCCACTATATCCGGGACGGCTACGCCGACGTGATGCTCTGCGGCGGCACGGAAGCGGCGGTAACCCCCCTGGCCATCGGCGGCTTCACTTCCATGAAGGCCCTCAGCCAGGCCACGGACCCGAACCGTGCCTCCATCCCCTTTGACGCCGAGCGCAGCGGCTTCGTTCTGGGCGAAGGCGCCGCCATCCTGGTGCTGGAGGAGCTGCAGCACGCCCTGGACCGGGGCGCCCACATTTACGCGGAATTCGTGGGCTACGGCGCCACCTGCGACGCCTACCATATGACCGCCCCCCGGCCCGACGGCTCCGGCGGTGCCAAGGCCATGGCCATGGCCATCGCCGACGCCGGTATCACGCCGGATCAGGTGGACTATATCAACGCCCACGGCACCTCCACCCACTTGAACGACGCCGGGGAGACCGCCGCCGTGAAGATGGTCTTCGGCGACCATGCCCGCAAGCTTTCCATGAGCTCCACCAAGTCTATGACCGGTCACATGCTGGGCGCCGCCGGTGCCGTGGAGGCCATGTTCACCGCTCTCTCCCTGCGGGACGGCTACATGCCCGCCACCATCCACTACTCCGTCCCCGATCCGGAGTGCGATCTGGACGTGGTGCCCAATGAAGGACGGGAGGCCCAGCTTCGCTATGCCCTGTCCAACTCTCTGGGCTTCGGCGGCCACAACGGCAGCATTCTGCTGAAAAAGTGGGAGGCGTAAGTGATGGGAATGCAGTATAACTCCAACCAAATCGCCGAGATCCTGCCTCACCGCTACCCCTTCGCCCTGGTGGACCGTATCGTGGACGGCGAGCCGGGCCAGTGGGCCAAAGGCATCAAGTGCGTCAGCGTGGGAGAGCCCTACTTCTGCGGGCACTTCCCCCAGGAGCACGTGATGCCCGGGGTGCTGATCCTGGAGGCCATGGCCCAGGTGGGCGCCGTGGCGGTGCTGTCCCTGCCGGAGATGCGGGGCAAGACCGCCTACTTCGGCGGTGTGAAGAACGCCCGGTTCAAGAAGAAAGTCACCCCCGGGGACGTGCTGGAACTCCAGTGCACCCTGGTCAAGCGCCGGGGGCCTGTGGGCATTGGGGATGCCACGGCCACGGTCAATGGTGAGGTGGTCTGCTCGGCGGAGCTGACCTTCGCCATCGGCGGATAATGGTTGCCGTTTTCCCGACGGTTTGTTATAATATGTTGAAAACTGGGGAAAGCGAGCCGTATGCCATGTTGAAATACGCTTTTTTTAACGTGTATACCAAATTCAAGCTGCATTTTTACCAGGAGATTTTCCGCCGCTTCCAGGATCGGGAGGCCAGCCTCACCACGGTGGAGACCTTCTGCATGGAGACCATCCAGGCTCTGGGCAACCCTTCCGTCAACGAGTTTGCCTCCTTTATGCGCATCTCTCCCCCCAACGCCGCCTACAAGGTCAACAGCCTCATCAAAAAGGGCTATATCCGCAAGGTTCAGTCTCCAGAGGACCGGCGGGAGTACCATTTGGAGGTCACACAGAAGTATATCGACTATTACAACATCTCCTCTTCCTACATGGTGGAGGTCATGGACCGCATCGCCAAGCGCTTTTCTCCGGAGGACTGCGCCAAGCTGGAGGAGATGCTCAACATCGTCAGCCGGGAGCTGATGCCGGAGGTGGAGATCCCGGAGGCCCGGATGCCGGAGTGATCCTCCTCATCCAGCAAACAAAAAGAGGCAGGCACATGCCTGTCTCTTTTCTTATTTCAAAACAGTCCCTCCGGGATGGGGATATCCGCCGCGGGCACCTTGTCCCAGGCGAAATCCTCCAGCAGCGCCTCCGCCGTCCGGGGCCCGGCGCCGGGGTTAAAGCCTCCCAGATACGCCAGCTTTCCCAAAATCTCCGCCGCCGTATACCGGCCCTGGAGATCGTCCAGCCCCGCGTCTGCATTACGTTTGGAGAGGCGCCGTCCGTCGTGGGTCAGCAGCAGCGGCACATGGAAAAAGGCAGGGGCCGGCAAATCTAGCAGCCGGTAGAGGTACAGCTGCCGGGGCGTGGAGGAGAGCAGATCCTCTCCCCGTACCACCTCCGTCACGGCCATAGCGGCGTCATCCACCACCACTGCCAGCTGATAGGCGAACATCCCGTCAGACCGGCGCAGCAGGAAATCCCCGCACTCCTGCAGGAGATTCTCTCCATAGGGACCCATGTGACCGTCGGTAAAGGAGATCCTCTCATCGGGCACCCGCAGCCGCAGTGCCGGGGCCCGGCCCGTCTCCTTTGCCCGCCGGAGGGCCTCCTCCGCCGTCAGGCGGGCGCAGGTGCCGGGGTAGATCACCTGGCCGTCCTCCCGGTGGGGGGCCGACGCGGCGTGGAGTTCCGCCCGGGTGCAGAAGCAGGGGTACACCAGCCCCTGCTCCTCCAACCGGGCAAGGGCCGCCTGGTAAAGCGCTGTCCGGGCGCTTTGCTCATAGGGGCCGTGGAGCCCGCCCACGCCGGGGCCCTCGTCCCAGGCAAGTCCCAGCCACTGGAGGTCCCGCTCCATCTGCTCCGCGTACCGCCGGGGACACCGGGCGGTGTCCAGATCCTCAATGCGCAGCACCACCCGGCCTCCCTGCTGCCGAGCGCTGAGCCAGGCCAGGAGGCTGCAGAAGATATTCCCCAGATGGATCCGCCCGCTGGGAGACGGGGCAAAGCGGCCCACCACAGCCATGCCATCTCCTCCTAACAACAAATTGGAAAGAAAGGCCGGGAGCGAAGTTCTCCCGGCTCCTTTGTTCCGCTTACGCCCGGCGATCCTGGGTGATGAGACGCTTGAGGGCCTCCACCCCCACTGCCACGGCGGCGGAGGTATCCTCGCTCATCTCCTGATCCAGCCCGGCCTTTTCCCGCTCCTGGTTCCAGATCACATGGAAGCAGCTGCCGCAGCGTACACCCAGGGCTGCTGAGGCCACGAACAGCGCCGCAGACTCCATCTCGCTGGCCTTGACCCCCAGGCGCTTCCAGCTCTCCCACTTTTGCAGCAGCTCGTAGGACACCGGGCTCTTTTCCGGGCTGTGCTGGCCGTAGAAGGAATCCTTGTTCTGCACCACACCGGTGTGGACCCGCTTGCCCAGAGCCCGGGCGGCGTCCCGCAGGGCCAGGGCCACATCCAGGTCCGGTACAGCGGGAAACTCGATGGGGGCGTACTCCCAGGAGGTATGCTCATAGCGGATGGCCCCTGTGGCCACCACAATATCCCCGGAGTGCACATCCAGGTCGATGCCGCCGCAGGTACCCACCCGTACGAAGGTATCCGCCCCGATGTTATGGAGTTCCTCCAGGGCGATGACGGCGGAGGGGCCCCCGATGCCGGTGGAGCAGACGCTGACCTTCTCCCTCAGCAGCGTCCCGGTGTAGATGTTGAACTCCCGGTTCTGGGCCACATGGACAGGATTTTCAAAGTACGCGGCGATATCCGCGCAGCGGCCGGGATCCCCCGGCAGGATCACATAACGGCCCACATCCCCGGCCGTGCAGTGAATATGAAACTGTTTTTCCAGTGCCTGCATATCCGCTCCTCCTTCTCTGGGCTTCATGTCAAGTAGCCGCTGTCCGCCATGGAGACAAAGTCTCCGTCTGCCACGATGATATGATCCGCCAGCTCCACGCCGATGGTCTTCAGAGCATCCCTCACCTGCCGGGTGGCGGCATAGTCCTCCTGAGAGGGCAGTGCCACGCCGCTGGGGTGGTTGTGGGAGAGGATCACCGCGCTGGCGGAGGTCAGCAGAGCGTTGGACACCAGAGTCCGGATGTTGAGGTCCGCCCCGGCTGCGCTGCCCTCACTCAGGCGCTTGCAGGCCAGGAGCTTCCCCTTCCGATCCAGGCAAAGCTGGTAGATGACCTCCGTGGTCTCCCCGGCAAAGCGCTCCAATAAGTAGCTGCCCGCCCGCTCCGAGGAGTTGAGGACCGTCTCCCGCCCCACCTCCTCCAACCGGGCCTTCTTCCAGATCTCCGGCACCAGATGCAGCAAAATGGCGGCGCTCTCTCCGATGCCCTCCACCTGCATGAGATCTTCCACCGGCGCGGTGAGCGCTGCAGAGAGGGAGCCATAGCGCTCCATCAGCCGGTGCGCGATGGGATTGGTATCCTGCCGGGGGATGGCATAGTACAAAAGCAGCTCCAGCGCCTCATGCTCAGCAAAGGCATCCAGCCCGCTTCTGCGGTACCGCAGGCGCATTTTCTCCCGATGTCCGTCATGGATTCCCAATAGACGCGCCTCCTCCTGGTGTTTTCTCCGCCGGAGCACACCCCGGTTTCTGAGCTTGGATACGCCGTTACGGTGTCTGGCCCCGGGAGGCTTCCTCCTCCCGGCGGCGCCGGGCCTCCTCCTGCCGCTTGGTCATACGCCAGAGAGTGGTGCGGCTGATACCCAGCTCCTTGGCCAGATCCTTTTTCTTTTTATAGACCGGCAGAATCACCTGCTCCGCTTCCTCCCGGGAGTCGCCCGTACCCATGGAGGCCGCCTGCTTGGCGAAAATATGCAGCTGACGCAGAGCCTCGCCGTCCACCGGCTGGTCATTGCCCAGCACCACCAGCCGCTCGCAGACATTGCGCAGCTCCCGGACATTGCCGGGCCAGGAATACCCCTCCAGCAGATCCTTGGCCTCCGGCGTCAGCACCGGGGCACGCTTCCCCATCTCCGACGCCAGGGACTCCAGATGCCACTCCACCAGGGGCAGAATATCCTCCCGCCGCTCCCGCAGAGGCGGGATCTGGATCTCCAGGGTGTTGAGCCGATACAGAAGGTCGCTGCGGAACGTCCCCTGGGCCATGCGCTGCTGGATGTCGATATTGGTGGCGGCGATGACCCGCACATCCACAGGGATCACCGTGGTGCTGCCCACCCGGCGGATCTCCTTTTCCTGCAGGACCCGCAGCAGCTTTGCCTGGAGGGAGACCGGAATCTCGCCGATCTCATCCAGGAAGATCGTACCGTGATGAGCCTGTTCAAAAAGGCCCGTCCGCCCCTCTTTGGAGGCGCCGGAGAAGGCACCGGGCTCGTAGCCGAAGAGTTCGCTTTCCAGCAGGCTCTCCGGCAGCGTGGCGCAGTTCACCGCCACAAAGGGCTGCCCCGAACGATTGCTGGCGGAGTGGATGCTGTGGGCAAAGAGTTCCTTGCCGGTTCCCGTCTCCCCGGTGATGAGCACGTTGGAACTGGCCAGGCTGAACTTCTTGGCGATCTCGATCTTGCTGCGCATAATGTCGCTGACGGCAATGATGTTGTGAAACTGGTATTTGGCAGTGAGCCCCCGGCGTACCAGATTCCACCGGATCTGCCGCTCCTCCTGGAGGATCTTGGTGGCAGCGCTGGTGGTGATCAGCGTGCCGGTGGCGGCAGACTCCCCGGCAATGAGGCGGTAACGTACCAGATACCGCTGGCCGCCCAGCATCAGCAGCCGCTCATCCCCGTCCTTGCAGGGGGCAGCCTCGTTGCCGATGTAGGTGAGCTCCCCGTGAATGGTGTCTACCCGGCATTTCCGCCACTCCGGCTTGGCGTCCATCTGGTAGAGCTGCCGTGCCCGGCCATTGGCCTCCAGAATGCGGCCGGCTTCGTCCACCGCGATGACCGCATCCTCGCTGCCCTCCAGGATCATACGGATGATATTGGTCTTGGTACGCTCGGTATTGATGCTGTTGGCCGCTTTCACGGCCTCCTGCATCACCCGGCGCAGCGTCTCGGACCGGGTGCTGATATAGGTATAGGGAATCCCCCGCTCCCGGCAGATATTGCTGACGGTGCCGGCGCTGACCAGCGCCTCCATCCCGTCTGCCAAGGCGGTTTCCACAGCGGAAAAGGCGCTGGCCTCATCCACCACATCGTAAAGGCGGATACTGGCCCCGCACGCCGCTTCCAGGCCCGGCAGCACATCCTGCAGCCCCTCCCGGTTCAGGCACAGACCGATTTTGGAGGGATGGAAGCGGTCCCGGCAGTGCAAAAGCGCCTCCAGGATATCCGCTCCGTCAAAATCCAGGTGGGTGATATGCTTTCCGGGATACAGATCGCACAGCTTCCGATAGGTGATCCCCCGGGCGACGATCACATCATACCCCTCCAGCTGCCTCAGAACCTCCGGTGTTCCGAAGTGATGCACCACATCGATCCTGGCCTCGCTGGTCTCCAGCTCCCGGGCCATGGACTTCACCCACTGGAGATTGTCCGGCGAGGGCACGAACACGATGATCTGTACCATTTTCCCCTCTCCTTTCCAGCCGGCCGCCGCAATCAGTCAAATTATCTACTAATATACCACATTCCTGTCCACAGCTCAAGCGCCGGGAGAAAGCCCCTGTCAATTTCAGCCTTCTGCCGCAAAAAAACTGCACGGGCTCAAAGCGAACCCGCGCAGTTTCAGGAGGTATCGTGTCAAATCAGCTCAAACCGTTGGTGGCCATGTAATCAGCCTCGTACTCGCTGACATAGGCAGTGGCATCGGTGGAGTTCATGTACTGGCTGATGAGCTGGTTGGGCACCAGGTACTCATCGTTCCAGGCCTGGGTCTCGGAGACCTTCTGCAGAGCCTCAGTCCAGAAAGCCACGGCAGCGTCGCTCATGGCAGCAGGAGCCGCCACACCGCGCCACACGGGCACTTCCACGTTCTCATAGTCGCCGATCTCGGACAGGGTGGGAGCGTCGGCCAGGTTGCCGGTGAAGCGCTCGGTGGACAGGGCCAGAACAGGGGTCAGGTCCCCGGACTCCACATACTGGGAGGCGGAAGCAGGCTTGGAGATAACGAAGTCCAGGTTGCCGCCCAGAGCAGCGGTAATGGCGTCGCCGGTGGAGTCATAGGTGATGTAGCCCATCTGATCCTCGGTGAGGCCCAGCTCCTCCAGGAGGGCGTCATAGGTGGCGATGTCGTCGCCCTTGGAGCCGCCGATCACCACATAGGTGCCGTTCTTGGCAGCCTCCACAGCAGCGGCAAAGTCGGTCAGGTCGCCGCCGGCCTTGGCGTAGTCGGTCTTGCCGGTGGTGGAGCCGCAGGAGAAGAGCAGCTGCTTATCCACAGCCATGATGGCCAGGATGCGGAAGTTGGAGGAGCGGTTGGCGGTGTTGGTGACCATGGGCATCAGGTCGCCGGAGTTGAAGGTCAGCAGGTTGTAGTCGGCGTTGGTGGTCATGGTGGCGATCTTGTTGCGGCCCACCTCGCCGGCGCCGTCGGTCTCGTTGGAGATCACGATGGTCTGGCCGTTGACCATGTCCTCGTTGGACATGATGTCGGCGATCTTACGGGAGAAGATGTCGGAGCCGCCGCCGGCGGAAGAGGTGCAGGTCCAGGTCACGGTCTTGGTGGGGGTGAAGGTGCCGTCTTCGCTGACGTCACCGCTGCTGCCGCTGCCGCAGGCAGCCAGAGACAGAGTCATCACAAGAGACAGTGCCAGTGCAAACAGTTTTTTCATATTGGTTCTCCTTTTATCCAAAAAATATGATTGCTGAGATTCGGAATTACGGAAAGTATTTTCAGACGGAAGCAGTGTTCTTGCTCTTGGCCTTGCGCAGCATGCTCTTGACCACGGGGGTCAGCACCAGCAGCAGGAAGATGGCCAGCAGCACCAGCTTCAGGATGGAATCGGTGAACACCACCAGGCTGCCCTGAGAGGCAATGAAGGCCTTGCGCATGTTCTCCTCCAGCATGGGAGCCAGCACGAAGGCCAGCAGCATGGGAGCCGTGGGGAAGCCGTTCTTGTCCAGGATATAGCCCACGATGCCGGAGACGAACATCACGATGACGCCGTACATGGAAAGAGAGGTGGAGTACGCGCCCACAATGCACACGCAGGTAATAATGGGGATCATGTACTTGATGGGCACACTGAGGATCTTGATGAGGAACGGGATCACCAGCACCGCTACCGCCAGGGTGAACACGTTGGCAATATACAGGGAGGAGATCAGGCTCCAGCAGAACTCGGGGTTGGTCTCAAACAGCAGAGGACCGGGGTTCAGGCCCCACATCATGAGGCCGCCCAGCAGTACGGCGCCGGTACCGGAGCCGGGGATGCCCAGAGCCAGCAGCGGGGCGAAGGCACCGGCTGCGGCGGAGTTGTTGCCGGCCTCGGAAGCGGCAATGCCCTCGATGGCGCCGGTGCCCATGGGCTCCTCGCTCTTGAACTTTTTCTGCATGGCATAGCCAACCATGGAACCGGTGGTGGCACCGGAGCCCGGCAGCACGCCCACGAAGGTGCCCAGCAGAGAGGAACGCAGCACGGGAGGCAGAATGCGCTTGAAATCATGAGCCGTCAGCATGGAGCCGCGGATGGACAGCTTCACGGCGTGATACGTACCATTTGCCCGTTTCTCCTCGTCGGCCTCCCGCTCGTTGATGAGCTTGATGACCTGGGCAAAGCCCACGGCGCCGATGATGAAGGGGGTGAAGGTGATGCCGCCCATCAGGTGGATGCTGCCGAAGTTATACCGGGGCACACCGGTGAGGGTGTCCATGCCGATGGAGGCCACCAGGATGCCCAGCATGGTGATGACCACGCCCTTGGTGGGATTCTCGCCGATGAGCCAGCTGATGGAGGTCATGGCGATCAGCAGCACCAGGGTCATCTCCGCATAGCCGAAGTTGAGGCCCAGCTTGGCAAGGCCGGAGGCGGTGATGGTCAGGATCAGAATACCGATGGTGCCGCCGATGAAGGAGGCGGTGTTGGCCGCCATCAGAGCCTGGCCGGGACGGCCCTTCTTGGCCATGGGATAGCCGTCCAGAGCGGTGGTGATGGCCGGGGAGTCGCCGGGGATGTTCAGCAGAATGGCGCTGAAGGCACCGCCGTACATGTTGGAGTAATACAGGGCGCCCAGCATGATGATGGCGGTGGTGGGCTCGAACTTATAGGTCAGGGGCAGCAGCAGGGCAACGCCTGCCAGGGAGCCCAGGCCGGGCATGGCACCCACGATGAGGCCCAGGATGGCGCCCAGCATACAAGCGCCGATGTTCTGGGGGTCAAAGACCACCTGGAAGCCCTGAAGCAAAGAAGCAAAGTTTGCTAACATTTCTCTCAAACCTCCTTACATCAGATAGGCAAACAGGCCCATGGGGAACTGTACCTGCATCCAGAAGACAAACACACCCAGGATCAGGGCCGCCATAAACACTTCAATGATAATGATAGCTTTCCAGCTGGCCTTCTCGATGACCTTCAGCCACAGGAACAGGTACAGCAGGCAGCTGAGGATCAGTCCAATGACATAGCAGCCGAT
Organism: Dysosmobacter sp.; assembly: GCF_052306735.1. Classification (NCBI taxonomy): domain Bacteria; kingdom Bacillati; phylum Bacillota; class Clostridia; order Eubacteriales; family Oscillospiraceae; genus Dysosmobacter; species Dysosmobacter sp. The sequence continues at coordinate 13,504 of NZ_DAWBAJ010000028.1, forward strand.
AATGATACCGCCGCCGCCCAGAATGACCATCAGCTCGTTCTTGTTGTACACAGGAGCGGGCTCTTTGCCTCGCAGCACCTGCACCAGGCACAGCAGGCTGGTGGCCAGCAGCACCACGGCGATGATGATGGGGAAGAACGCCGCCGTGGGCTGGCCCTCCCAGAAGCCGAAGTCCTTGAGGCCCACACCGATAAAGATCAGGGAAATAATGGCGGTGGCAATGGGGATCAAGGCACGGGAATTGAATCTTGCTTTCTCCACGTTTTACCCTCCTAAAACCTTATTTTTGCCAAAAAGGCTTACGCCTTGGCGCGCTTGGCCAGGGCCATCCGGGAGACGGCCTTCACCGCACGCTCAAAGGAATCGGTGGTGGCAGTGCCCTTGCCCACCTTGTCGAACGCCGTACCGTGGGCGCAGGTGGCAATGGGATAGGGCTGGCCGCCCGCCACCGTGATGCACCGCTGGAAGCCTACCAGCTTCAGCGCGATCTGTCCCTGGTCGTGATACATGGTCACCACCACGTCGAAGTCGCCCGCCAGGGCGCTGATGAACAGCGTATCCGCGGAGTAGGGGCCCGTCACGTTCCACCCCGTCTCCTTCACCACTTTCTCAATGGTGGGCTGGATCACATCCACTTCCTCACGTCCGCACAGGCCGAACTCGCCGCAGTGGGGGTTCAGCGCCGCCACCGCGATCCGCGGCTTGTGCCCGAAGCTCTCACCGGTGATCTCCGCCAGCTCAATGGCCTCCCGCAGGTTCTGCTCCGTGATGTTGGCGCTTACCTCGCTGATGGGGATATGGCTGGTGGTCCGCACCGTCATCAGGTCGTCCATCATGTTGACCTCGCAGAAGGGCGTGGTCAGGTTGAACGCGTGGGCCAGGTATGTATGCTCGCTCTCGTCGTGAAGGCCCGCCATCTTCATGGCGCCCTTGTGGAAGGGCCCGAATACGAAGCCCTCGATCTTCCCGGCCTTGCACAGGTCAATGGCCGTGTCCAGCTGCAGAAGGTCGCTGGCGCCGCAGTACTCATTGGCCTCTCCGTAGACCACCTTCTCGGGATCCTGATCCTTCAGGTCCAGCACCGGGTAGCCCCGGGTCCAGTCGCACTCACTCAGATCGCTGATGACGTAGTGGGGCACATCTCCCCCGATCACCTTCAGCCCGTGCTCGAACATCCGCACGTCGCCGATGATCACCGGACGGAAGTAATCCGCGTAGAAGTTCTTCACAGCCAGCTTGGCCACCAGCTCCGGGCCTACACCGGCAGAGTTGCCCAGCAGCACGCCAACAACAGGCAGTTCGCTCATGTATTGCTCCTCCATTTCTTTTCCCGTTCTGTTTCCCTCCCACGGTCATTTCCCGCGGGCTTTGTTTGCCTGCCTATTATAGCAATTTCTGTGCCAAAAAAAGCCCGCTCAGAGGATTTCCTATAGGCAGAATAAAAATTTGTGCAAAGCATCTGGAAGTTGCGGGCTCCTTTTTGCGGTTTTACACAGGCGCCTTTCCGTAAATTTTGTGAAAACTTTTTCGGTTTGGAAGGAACTTTTCTGATTCAAAGAAACAAAGATGTTTCTTTGAAGAAACATCTGAAACGTTTTGTTTTAATTTTTGTTTCGTTTCCGACAAAAATGCGAGCAGGTTCGTTAAGGTTCCGTTTATCTTGATAAAATTTTTGTATATGAGACAGGGCGGGTTGACAGGCAGAAAAATTTGGCATACTATAATTTTGGTAAACGCAAAAGATAGATCATATGGTCCGGTAGGTAAGGCTACCACAGGGATACGGATTGCTGCCGCGAAGTGATGGAAACATCACCAGCTGGTTTGAGCAGGCGATATCGAACACGAAGGTATCATCTAACGCAATTTCATTGCCTTGTGAAGCTAAAGCTTGAAACGGGAGCGAAAAGCCGCCGGTTTTTCGCCGTGAAAAGGGTGCTCCAGTCGTACCGTGGCGGACGATTGGGGTATTTTTTTATCCAGGCCAGAATGTCGGGAAGGAGGACGCGCATATGTTTGAGCTGGAAAACGAGCCGGAAGAGCTGCTGAAAAAAATAGAGGACCTGATCCAGCGAAAACAGTATACCCAGCTGCGTGACCTACTGCTGCCCATGGAAGCCCAAGATATCTCCCGGCTGTGCGAGGACATGGACGAAAAGACCCTTCCGCTGGTATTCCGGCTGCTGCCCAAGGAGCAGGCGGCGGAGGTATTCGTGGAGCTGGACTCCGACCAGCAGGAAATGCTGATTCAGGGCTTTTCCAACACGGAACTCAAGGAAGTGCTGGACGAGCTGTATCTGGACGATACCGTGGATATCGTGGAGGAGATGCCTGCCAACGTGGTCAAGCGCATCCTGCGCCACTCCGATCCGGAGATGCGCAAGAGCATCAACGAGATCCTCAAATACCCGGAGGACTGCGCCGGCAGCATCATGACCACGGAGTTCGTGGATCTGAAAGCCACCCTCACTGTGGCCGACGCCCTCAAGCGTATCCGGCGCACGGGCCCTGACAAGGAGACCATCAACATCTGTTATGTCACCGACGCCGCCCGGCACCTGCTGGGCTATCTCTCCATCCGCACCATTTTGCTGGCGGAGGAGGACGACGTCATCGGCGATATCATGGATACCAACGTCATCTCCGCCAACACTCTGGACGACCAGGAGGACGTGGCCCAGACCCTCAGCAAATACGACTTTCTGGCACTGCCGGTGGTGGACACGGAGAACCGCCTGGTGGGCATCGTCACCGTAGACGACGCCATGGACGTTTTGCAGGAAGAGGTCACAGAGGATATCGAGAAGATGGCAGCCATGCTGCCCTCCGACAAGCCGTATCTGAAAACCGGTGTGTTTGAGACCTGGAAGGCCCGCACTCCCTGGCTTTTGATGTTGATGCTCTCAGCCACCTTCACCGGGATGATCCTCACCCATTTTGAAAGCGCCCTGGCTGCCTGTGCCATTCTCACCTCCTATATCCCCATGCTCTCCGGTACCGGCGGCAACAGCGGCACCCAGGCCTCCACCGCCGTGATCCGCGCACTGTCCCTGGGAGAAGTTCGGTTCGCGGATCTGCTGCGGGTCATGTGGAAGGAGTGCCGGGTGGCGGTGATGTGCGGTGCCTGCCTGGCGGCGGCCAACTTTGTTAAAATGATGATCGTGGATCGCTGGCTGCTGCGCAATCCCTCCGTGACGCCCCAGGTGGCCCTGGTGGTATGCGCCACCCTGGCAGGAACCGTGGCCTGCGCCAAGCTGGTGGGCTCCTCCCTGCCTATCCTGGCGGAAAAGCTCCACTTTGACCCGGCGGTGATGGCCTCTCCCTTTATCACCACCATCGTGGACGCACTGTCCCTGCTCATCTACTTCCGGTTTGCCACGTTGATTCTGGGGATCTGAATGACTCCAGCAGGCAGCGGCGTACACGCCGCTGTCTGTTTTTTTGCATAGTTTTCCGGCAGTGGTGCAAACTATCTGCGGCGAAAGCCAGATTACGTTTGATCCAGGAGGCTGTTTTTATGAACAACAACTGCACCACTCCCAACACCAGCATCAAATGCACCGTGGAGAATTGTGCCCATCACTGCCAGGGCTCCCAGTACTGCGGCCTGGACGCCATCCAGGTAGGCACCCACGAGGCCAATCCCACCAAGGTGGAGTGCACCGACTGCGAGAGCTTCCGCATGCGCTGACCTGACGGCTCCGGGCCCTCTTTCCCGGAGCCATACATACTGGGGGGATGCCTTTGAATCAGCATTGGATGACGGCTGCCGCCGGAGCGGCGGCGGGCCTGGTCAACGGGTGTTTCGGCGGCGGCGGCGGAATGGTGCTGCTGCCCATTCTGGATCGGACTGCCGGCCTCTCCCAGCGCAGGCTGTATGCCACCTGCGTGGGGATCATTTTCCCTGTGTGCCTGGTGTCGGCCTGCGTCTATCTCGTTCAGGGGGGTGTCTCCCTGGCGGCGGCTGCCCCCTACCTGGTGGGCGGCTTGGCGGGGGGCTGGCTGGGCGGACGGCTCTACGGCAAGGTGCCCACCCGGTATCTGCGCTGGCTGTTTGCAGGATTTCTCCTCTACGCCGGGGTGCGCTACCTGCTGTGACAGACTGGCTCATTCCTCTCCTGTGCGGTCTGGGGGCCGGCATCCTCTCCGCCTGGGGCGTGGGCGGAGGGACGCTGCTGCTGCTGGTGATGACCCTGGTGCTGGACGTGGATCAGCGAACCGCCCAAGGCATCAATCTGCTGTTCTTCCTGCCCACCGCCGCCTCCGCCCTCTGGTGCCACGCCCGTAACGGCTGTCTGGACAAGCCCGTCCTGCGCCATACCATCCCTCCCGCCCTGGCGGCGGCGCTGCTGGGTGCCTGGCTCTCCGGGGCCGTGGATCCCGGAGAGCTGCGGCGTCCCTTCGGCGTGTACCTGCTGTTCTCCGCCGCCATGCTGCTCTATCCCAAAAAGAATAAAAAGTGACCTGATTTTCCATCAGGTCACTTTCTCTTTTTACGGCTGCACAGAAAAGTCGCTCTGGGTGCTCTCCGAGGCGGCGGCCTGGGTGCTCTCGCTGAGCTCCAAAGTCACATCCAGCAGCTCTCCGTCCCGCCAGATGGTCAGGGGCATTTCGTCCCCCACCCGGTACTGCCGCCGGGCCCGGAGCAGATCCTGACTGGAGGTCACTTCCACCCGGCCGCAGGAGACCACATAGTCTCCGGGCCGGATCCCCGCCAGGGCCGCGGCGGAGCCGGGAGTCACCTCCTGCACCTCGATGCCCCAGAGGTCCTCCTCCAGCTGTGTGCCCAGAGACAGCACCGTCACGCCCAGCACCGGCTCCGGCCGGGCCTCTCCATAGGCCAGAAGATCGTTGACCAGGGAGCGGATGGTGGCGGAGGGAATGGCAAAGCCCAGTCCCTCCACATTGGAATAGGAGGATGTCATTTTAATAGTGTTGATGCCCACCACCTGCCCGTAGGCGTTGATGAGGGGGCCGCCGGAATTTCCGGTGTTCAGGGCGGCGTTGGTCTGGATCAGGTTCATGGTCCGCCCGTCCACCCACACGTCCCGGTTGATGGCGGAGACAATGCCGTCGGTGAGGGTACCACGCAGCTCATAGCCCAGGGGATTGCCGATGGCGTACACCGGGTCTCCCACCGCCAGATCCTCAGAGTCCCCGAACTGCGCCGCAGGCAGCCCTGTAAGATCCGCTCTGAGCACCGCAAGATCGTTTTCCGCGTCTCCCGCCACATAAAAGGCCTCGTAGCTGTGGCCGGTGGAAAGGGCCACCGTGCAGTCGATGCCTCCCTCCAGCACATGGTAGTTGGTGAGGATATAACCGTCCTCGGTGAAAATGACGCCGGTACCCACAGAGGCACCGTTCTCCCCCAGCTGGGCAATGACCGTCACTACCGAGGGATTCACTCGTGCATAGATCTCCTGGGCGGTCAGGGTGGGGCCATGCCCCTCTGCCACCTCCAGCGTGACATCCGGGTCTGCCGCCGCCGTGGGAATGGTGATCTCCTGGGTCTCCCCCTGCTCCTGGTCTTCCAAGTCGTAGTGATAATCAAAATCATCCCAGGGGGCATAAGACGGCTGGCGCATCAAAAACGCCCCGGCGGTGAGCCCGCCCACCAGGGCAAAGCACACCAGAAAGATCCACAATCCGGTCCGGCGGCGGTGGCGGCGGCGCCGCCGGGGACGCTTTTCCCCGTTCTCTTCCATACAGCGCCGTGGCATGGGGCGGCGATAGCTCTCCACCACCTCCCGGGGGCACTGGCGGTACTCCTCCACCACCTCTGCCGGGATCATATCCTCCCGGCGGGATCTTTGAAACTGCTCCATGCGTCCCTCATTCCATACGCAGCGAGAAGGAGAATGTGGTCACCCCGTTCTCGCTGGTCACGTAGATTTTTTCCTTATGCTGCTCCAAAATGGTCTTGACGATGTAAAGGCCCAGGCCCACGCCGTCCTTATCCTCACTGCGGGATTTGTCGCTTTTGTGGAACCGCTCAAACAGCAGCGGCAGCTCCTCCGGGGAGATGGTCTCGCCCACGTTGCGCACCGTTACCCGGGCCTTGCCGTCTATGGCGGCCACACCCAGATACAGCGTGGAGCCGTGGGTTGCGAACTTGGCGGCGTTTTCCAGCAGGTTGTAGATCACCTGGGTGATCATATCGTTGTCTCCCAGCACCAAAATGGGCTCCTCTGGGATGTCGGCGTCCACATCCAGATGCCGGTCGTTGATCTTCTTCTCCATGGAGATCAGCACCCGGCGCATGCTCTCACAGATGTCGAAATGGCTGCCGTTGCGCAAGGGATCCATGGCCTGGAGCTGGCTGACGTCCAGCATCCGCCGCACCAGGCGGCTCAGGCGGCGGCTCTCGTCGGAGATGATCTGCAGGTACTGCCGCTCACTCTCCGGGGGGATCGTGCCGTCCAGAATGCCGTCGGTATAGCCGGCGATGGTGGTCATGGGCGTCTTGAGCTCGTGGGAGATGTTGGCAATGAACTCCCGGCGCTGGCGCTCCGTCTGCTGGAGGCTGTCGGCCATGTTGTTGAAGGAGGCGGCCAGCTCACTGATCTCATCGTCCCGTCCGTAGTCTTTCATGCGGATGTCGAAGTCTCCCTCGGCATACCGCCGGGTGGCCTGGGCCATATCCCGGATGGGCTGGATCTGGCGCATGGTGGTAACGGAGGAGGCCATGAAGGAGATCATCAGCACCACCAAACCCGTCATAAAGAACAATCCCACAAAGCCCTGCCACATGGCATCCAGGGATGTGGTGGAGGAAACGGCGTACACCACCCCCACCGGCTGAGCCTCCGAGGTGCTCAGGGCGGTAACGCCCACCACGAACCGCTTGTTCTCATACAGACCGTCCAGGTCGTCCCGGCGGGAGCAGGAGCCCTTTTCCAGGATCTCCCTGGTCATGTCCTCCGGCATGGTGACCACCTTCCCTGCCAGACTCTCGTCTGTGGAGAGCAGCACATGCCCCTGGGTGTCACAGATCATAAAATCCACGTCCGACACCGAGGCGCCGAAGGAGGCCAGCTTCTGGAAGTCCGAAGCGTTCTGCAAACTGTCCGCATCCAGGAAACGTCCGCTCTCCAGATAGCTGACGGACAGCTGGCCCATCACCCGGGCCTTGGCTTCGATCTCGTCGCTCTCCCGGTTCCAGGCGTAGTTGTAGCTCAGGGAAAAGAAGGAGGCACCCAGCAGCAGCAGCGTCAGCGACACCATGCCCACTGTCACCATCAGCTGCCGCCAGTACAGTCCTTCAAATCGTTTGCGCAGTTTTTTCCTCATAAATCCGCATCTCCATGGCCGGTATACCGAAACTCCCGGCTCCAACAAAACGCATAACTTCCGGCATGACCGCCAGTCATGCCGGAAGCCACGGCTCTCTCGCTGTGTCAGCTCTTGGGTGCGTCCTTCCCGCCCAGCAGCTCGAACTTGTATCCCACGCCCCAGACGGTCTTCAGCGCCCACTGGTCGCTGACGTTTTCCACTTTCTCACGCAGGCGCTTGATGTGCACATCCACCGTGCGGCTGTCGCCGAAGTAGTCGAAGCCCCACACCTCGTCCAGCAGCTGGTTGCGGGTATAGACCCGGTTAGGCGTGGAGGCCAGATGATAGAGAAGCTCCAGCTCCTTGGGCGGCGTATCCACCTTTTTCCCGTCCACGATCAGCTCATAGGAATCCAAATTGATGATGAGCTTATCGAACACCAGCTTTTTGGACGTGTCGTTGGGGATCTCCGTCCGGCGCAGTACCGCGTTGATCCGGGCGATGAGCTCCTTCATCTCAAAGGGCTTGACGATGTAGTCATCCGCTCCCATTTCCAGGCCCTGGATGCGGTCAAAAACTTCGCTCTTGGCCGTCAGCATGATGATGGGAACCTTGGAGGTCTCCCGGATCTTGGCACAGACCGCCCAGCCGTCCATCACCGGCAGCATGATATCCAGCAAAATCAGATCCGGCTCCTGCTTCTGGAACTCCTCGATGGCCTTTCCGCCGTCTCCGGCGATGCGGACATCAAATCCCTCTTTTACCAGATACATGTGGATGAGCTCGGAGATATTGCGGTCATCCTCCACCACCAGGATATTGCGCCCCATGGTGATCCCTCCATTCTATACGCTTCATTGATTGTATTATACCCGTATCATGGCCGGTGTGTTGAATTTTTTGTAAATCTTCCCACCGAAGGCCCTTACGACACCGTCTCCGTCATGGCAAGGCACCGGTCGTCCGCCTGATCGGCCTTCTGCAAAAAGGATCGCAGGCCTGTCCCGCTGACGCTCTCACCCAGCCAAACCGAAACGTTCCCGCTGCGGGCGCTCACCCGCTGGAGCAGCGTCTGGGCGCTGGCGGAACTGGTGAGGGCGTAAGCGGTACGGTCCATATCCGCCTGCAGGCAGCAGTATCCGGCCTGGGCCAGATCGCTGAGCGTCCGCTCAGAGGCGTTCTCCACGCACACAAGGCGGGTCTTGGCACAGGCTGCCCGGTAGAGCAGTTCATTCCCGCGTTCCAGCTGCTCCGCAGCCGTACGTTCCGGATCGGCGCTGTCTGCCAGGATGCCGATGCCCTGGCCGGACGCCTCCATCCGCCGCAGCAGATCCCCCTGCTCCTCCAGAAATTCCAGACTGCAATAGAAGGTGGCCTGTCCGCCATACAGTTCCAAAGCCTCCAGCGCATCTTCCACCAGCTCCGGATCCTGGGCACTCAGGCAGAGATAGACGCTCTTTCCCTTCGCGGAAGGCGTCACGCCCTGGGTGCCTCCGTCGGTTTGGCCGCCCTCCTCCGTGTGGGTCTTCAGGTATTGGTCGTACCGCTCCTCCATAGTATAGGAGGCAGCGTCGGCAAACAGCTGGTCGCTGAGGACCGCCTCGCTGTTGCGCAGCCGCACCAGATATCCATACGGCACCGCCGTCCGGGTACAGGTGATGCCGAAAAAGCTGGTGATCACCGGCTCCGGCACAAAGACCACGCCGCCCCGGAGGATGGCCGTCTGGGCGTAGGCGTTGCCCTGGTTGTCCTTGGTGGTGTTGTTAGCCAGGTCGAAGATCAGGGCGTGGGTGTCCGAGGAGTAGAGGATCACCGTCTGCCGGTTGACATAACGCGAGTAGCTGATGCCCAGCTGACGGCCTACGGAGCCGGTGAAAATGGTGCTTGGCAGATAGAGGTAGCCGCCCGACCAGAAGGGCATGGTATCGTCGCTGAGCTCCAGCACATAGTCATTGACCGCGGTGAAATAGACGGTGGGCGCCGCCTGGGCCGGCAGCAGCAGCGGCTGAACCAGCAGGGCCAGAGCCAGAACCAGGGCCGCCCATTTTTCCTTGTGCCGCATACTGCCTTCCTCCTCTCCGGCCTGTCCCGATCGCTATGATTTGTTTATTTTATCATGGCAAAGCAGTTTTTGTAAAGCGTCAGCCCCCTGCCCAGTGGTAGGGCTCCACGGTGACGCCGGTATAGTAATGGGTCAGGATCTCCCGGTAGTCTGCCCCGTCGACCGCCATCTGATTGGCGCCGTACTGGCTCATGCCCACCCCGTGGCCGAAGCCCGTGACATAGAAGGTGATGCCGTCCGCCGAAGTCTCCCACTCAAAGCAGGCAGACCGCAGCCCCAGCAAAGACCGCACTGTGGCCCCCTTGAGGGTGACGCCTCCTATGGAAACGGTCTCCACACTGCCGGCGCTGTCGGTGACCGCGTCGGTGAGCCAGGTGTCCGGCGTGCCGGAGAGGTCCGCCTCCGGGTAGGACGAGAGCACCTTCTCACGAAATTCCTGGGCGGTAAAGTCCGCCCGGCTGTAATAATTGGGAATGGCGTCTCCCTGCTCCGGCGACGTGACCGGCTGGAGATAGGGCAGGTCACTGAGCCACACCTCCCCCGCCGCGCGGGTCTGCCCCGCCGAGGAGGAGTGGAACACCGCCAGGATGGGCACACCGCCGTAGAGGATGCACTCTCCGTCCGTCTCCTTGACGGCGGTGCGGATCTTGGCCTGATAGGCTCCGGCATTGTCTCCCCAGTTCTCCAGGGCCTGCTCCTCGCTCAGATACGCCTGGCAGCAGGTGGAGTCCGTACAGATATCAGCGGTATCGCCGTGGTTCCCCCCGGTGATCATTTTATAAAGGGTATAGGTTCGGGCGGCCACTGCCTGGGCCTTCAGGGCCTCCTCCTCAAAGGAAGCGGGCATCTCCGCCCGCAGCACCCCCGTCAGGTACTCTCCCATGGTCATCTCACGGACGGTATCGCCGTCCAGGACTTTCAGCACGGTAGCGCTGTCCAGCTCTCCGGGGACAAAGGGCTCCGTCTCCACCGGCTGTGTCTCCGAGGAAAAGAGCTGCCGCCCGGCCGGCGAGGCCAGCATCAGCGGCACTGCAAACAGCACTGCCGCCAGCAGCACCGACACCGCCACACTCTGGCGGATCTCACTCTTACGTCTCATGGGTCTCCTCCTCATCTGTGCGCCCTGCCGGGCCTGTCCCCCCAATCTATGCGCAAACACCGGAAAAGATGATGCCGCCATGGACAAAACCTGTCTTCCGTGGTATACTGTGCCGGAAATCGTTCCAGCCTGTATCAATTCTCACCCGAAGGGATCTTGTGATATGAACCGTATGAATCGTTCCATGCTTTTGCCCGGCCTAGCTCTGGTGGGCGGTGCCGCTGCCTTTGTGCTGCGGGCACTGCAAAACCGTACCGGCTTTGAAGCCGCCACCGGCCTGCCCATCTCCGGTAACCTCTGGGGCATGGCCCTCATGGCGGTGCTGGTGGTGCTGGCTGTGGGAGGATGGGTGGTTTCCCGCCAGGTGCCGGATGAACAGTCCGCACCCCCCGCCTCCTTCCAGGCAGTCTTTGCCTCCCCGGCGGCGCTGCCGGTGACGCTGGTCATCGCGGGGCTCTTCCTTATGGCGCTCTCCGGGGTAACCGATTTGGCCGGAGGCCTGGGCATCGCCCTGCCCGGCCCCGATGGGGCCTATGAGGCGGAGGCCTATCTCCCGGTGCAGCGGGATGTGTCCCTGCTTTTGAGCGGGATCCTGTCCCTGCTGCTGGCAGCCAGCCAGTTGGTTGCCGCCGCCAAATGCCGCACCGGTTCCCGGGCTCCCCGGGATGAATCCTCCCGGGAACTGAACCCCAATCTGCTGCTGGCAGCTCCCATTTGCCTGGTGGTGCGGCTGGTGCTCACCTACCGGGACCTGTCGGTGAACCCCTCCATTTCCACCTACTATGTGGAGATTTTGGCTTTGGTGTTCATGACCCTGGCCTTCTACCGGCTCTCCTCCTTCGGCTTCCAGTGCGGCCGCACCCGCCGCTTCTTCCAGTACGCCGGAGCGGCGGTGGTGCTGAGCCTGGCGTCCCTGGCGGACGGAGGCGGCATCTCGACGTTGCTGTTCTACGCCGGCGGCGCGGTGAGCCTTTGGGGCTGGATGCTCCAGCGGCTCTCTGCCCCGGACTCTCCCCAGGCGTAACAGCCTCAGCTTACCACAATCCCGCCGCAAAAACCACCGTTTTCGGCAGGATTCATCCACTGTTTACAAAGTTCGACAGAGCGGATGAAAACAAAATAGAGCAGAGGGCCAGCCGATCGGCTGGCCCTCTGCTCTATTTTTTGGAAGATTGGATGAAAAGAAGTTTTGTCTCTTGCAAGTATTAAGATACCGGAGAGTTGTTAAGCAAACCAGCAGGAATTGTTACAAAAGTCTTAAATCCTGCCGGGAAATTTTTTACTGCCGCTTCCCATCCCGCATCCCGGCGAAAAAGGCCGTAAGCACCTCCCGGCAGGCCGCGCCCAGGATCCCCCCCACCAGGGCAGGCCGATTGGGGAAGGACTCCATAAAGAGGTTCGTCACACCGCCGCAGGCGCCGAAGGCCTCGTCCCGGGCGCCGTACCACACCCGGCGGATCCGGGCGTTGAGGATGGCCCCGGCGCACATGGGACAGGGCTCCAGCGTCACATACAGCTCACAGTCCTCCAGCCGCCAGGTGCCCAGGCGCTCGTTGGCCTGGGCGATGGCCTCCATCTCCGCGTGGGAGGCGGTGGCCTGCTTTTCCTCCCGCCGGTTGCGGCCCCGACCCACAATCTCGCCGTTCCGGACGATGACGCAGCCCACGGGGACCTCCCCCGCCGCCGCGGCCTGCCGGGCCAGCTCCAGGGCACAGGCCATGAAGCGCTCCTGTTCCGTCTGCATGAAATTTCCTCCTGCCGTATGAAATCTGGCATATTTGTCCAAACTCCCCGTAGAAATAAAAGCAGGAGGGACGCTGCCATGAAACCTGTTCGATCATCCAAAAAAGCCCGGCCCGACCCGGAGCTCATCATCCTGCGCTCCGAGCTGCTGGAGGCCCAGGGGGATCTGGCCCAGGCCTACCGCCAGTTCAACCAGGCTCTGGACCCGGAGCTGGTGGAGTCCTGCATCTATCAGATCAGTGCCGTCAAAGCCCGCTGCAACTACCTGATCCGGGCCATCAAGGAGCGCAGCCCCGAAGCGGCTGCGGCGGTGCGTCTGGAGGGGGAGAGCGTATGGACCTGAATCAAAAGATCCTGGCCGCCTTGCTGGCGGCCTTCTTTCTCATTGCCCTGATCCGCATTTTCAGCGCACCTTTGCGCCTGGCGGTGCGGCTGCTGGGCAACACGCTGCTGGGCTTCGTGGCACTGTGGGCGGTGAACATGACGGCGGGCATCACCGGGCTGGCCCTGGGGCTCAATGTGTGGAACGCCCTGGTGATCGGGGTGCTGGGCCTGCCGGGGTTCGTTTTGCTGCTGCTGGCCCAGTGGGTGCTCTAGTACATACATCAAAGCTCGCTGCCGTCAGCGGCATGGAAACTCATATCAGCGTAAAAGCCTGTGGCCGACCCCTGAAACTCCATCAGGGTCAATGACGGCTCTCCTGCAACTGTCACTGTTTCCCGCTGCTGCTCTTTTCCCACGGCAAACAGCACCTGGATCTGTGCCAAATCAGGGTCTTCATTCCAGACCGCGAAATAGACTGTGTTGTCTTTCCCCGCTCTCAGAAAGTCGGAATAAATCCTCCTGCCCGGCCCGGAAGGGTACAGATTCTCCAAGATATGCCCTTCATAATTCCCCTGCTCGTTGCGGCGGAAGCGAACTACATACCGCTCATCCGGCCGCTTGGTCTCCAGGCGGAACACCACGAAACGGTCTGCCCCTACATCTTCCACCGCCAGGATCTCCACATGGTCTCCCAGATGCCGTCCCTCATGAACAGCCAGATAGCGCTCGATGGAGGCGGGATCGTTGCCGTAGACCGTGGGCACATAGCTGGCGGAAAAGATCAGCACAACGAAACTAAAGAAGAGAAAAAACCATCGTTCGCCTGTATTTCGGGACATTTCCGTCACCTCCCGCCAAAAAGTTGATTGTGAGCATTTGCGAGATATCACGAGAAAAAAAGAGATTTTAAAAGCTTTATCCGGTGTAAATTAAATTCTTGTTGACACTGCTGTTTCCTTATGGTATAAGTATTCTTGCTCCGATTTTAACCCGGAGCTCTTGATTTGTAAAGCGAATACAAATATATCATACGGAGGAAACACCATGTCCACTTTTATGGCAAACAAGGCCAACATCGAGCGTAAGTGGTACATCCTGGACGCTGCCGGCAAGCCCCTGGGCAAGACCGCTGTCCGGGCTGCCGACCTGCTGCGCGGCAAGACCAAGCCCACCTACACTCCCCACGCCGACTGCGGCGACAACGTTATCATCATCAACGCCGGCAAGGCTGTCCTCACCGGCAACAAGGGCACCCAGAAGATCTATCGCACCCACTCCGGCTGGGTGGGCGGCCTGAAGGAGACTCCCTACCGCATTCTGATGCAGGAGAAGCCCGAGGTTGCCATGCGTGTGGCCATCAAGGGCATGATGCCCAAGAACACCGTCAGCAAGGACTCTCTCAAGCGCCTGCACATCTACGCTGACGCCAACTACGAGCAGCAGGCTCAGAAGCCCGTCGCTCTGGACGTGGAATAAGGAGGAAGTTAGAGCATGTATCAGTCCAAGAAGCCTTACCTGTACGGCACCGGCCGCCGGAAGTCCTCCGTGGCCCGCGTTCACCTGTTCCCCAACGGCACCGGCTCCATCACCATCAACGGCCGGGACATCGACGATTACTTCGGCCTGGACACCCTGAAGATGGTGGTCCGTCAGCCCCTGGAAGCCACCGGCAACACCGGCAAGATGGACATCGTGGCCACCGTTACCGGCGGCGGCGTCTCCGGCCAGGCCGGCGCTCTGCGCCACGGCATCGCCCGGGCCCTGCTGCTGGCCAGCGAGGATAACCGTCCCATCCTGAAGAAGGCCGGTTTCCTGACCCGCGATCCTCGTATGAAGGAGCGCAAGAAGTACGGCCTCAAGGCTGCCCGTCGCGCTCCGCAGTTCAGCAAGCGCTAAACTTTATCAA
>NZ_DAWBAJ010000029.1:0-26802 GCF_052306735.1 Dysosmobacter sp.
CGGAGATCACCCAGGTGGCCGCCATGCCCAGCTACGCCGCCATGGAGAAGATCATCGCCGCTCTGTCGTAAACGTAAATTTTACCGCAGGGCTGGATAAATGCGCTGTGCAAAGGGAGGCATTTTCACAGATGGATGGGCTCATCGTCTATGGCAGCAAATACGGCACGACCCGCCGGTATGCGGAGGAGCTCTCCCGGCTCACCGGCCTGCCCGCCATCCCCTGTGGGGAATTCCACAGGCTGGCTGAGGGGAGTATCCTTGTCTATCTTGGGGCGCTCTATGCCGGCGGGGTGCTGGGGCTCAAGCAGGCAATGAAAGGACTTTCCCTCGGGGATGGCCAGCGGCTGATCGTGGCCACTGTGGGTCTGGCCGACCCTGCGGAGCCGCAGAACCGGGCGCATATTCGCGCGGCACTTCAAAAGCAGCTGCCGCCGGAGCTTTCGGAGCGGGCCGTTCTCTTCCACCTCCGGGGCGGTATTGACTATGCCGTTCTGTCCCCACGCCACCGGGCCATGATGGCCGCAATGTGCTTCTCCCTGCGCAGGAAGCCGGCACGGCAGAGGTCCGCTGAGGACCAGGCGCTGCTGGAGACTTACGGAAAACAGGTGGACTTCACGGATCTCTCTGCGCTGGCTCCCATCGTCAGAGAGATCCTGCGCGGATAAGATATGTTGGGAAAGAAGTGCCTTCAACCAGAGCGGCCGATGGGCATCTGATCGCGTACAGGGGTCAGTGATCCAAACCCGTTAGCAGCTATCCCCAAAATGGCATTGAGTGATTTTCAGATACTTACAGTCTGAAGAATTTACGACCAGAGTTCTTGTGGTCACGACTGAAAAGTGGATACATAAACATGATCAGCCCGCCGGCTCCAAAAGGAACCGGCGGGCTGATATTCTGCCTATCAAGCGCTGAATTGGTGTAGATTTGGTGTAAATCGGGGACACCAGCCACAGAAGATCCAGCTGTCCTCAAGGGTCAGGGGCTATTTTTTAGTACATGCCGCCCATATCGGGAGCAGCGGGAGCGGGAGCGGGGGGCTCGGGCTTATCCGCCACCAGGGACTCGGTGGTCAGTACCATGGCGGAGACGGAAGCGGCGTTCTCCAGAGCGGAGCGGGTCACCTTAGCGGGATCGATGATACCGGCGGAGACCATGTCGCAGTACTCCTCCTTATAGGCATCAAAGCCATAGCCGTTCTTGCCGGAATTGCGGACCTTCTCCAGGATCACAGAGCCGTCCAGACCGGCGTTGGCAGCGATCTGACGGATAGGAGCCTCCAAAGCCTTGGCCACGATCTGGACACCGGTCTTCTCATCGCCCTCAACCGTGTTCAGCAGGGCTTCCACGGCGGGAATGATGTTGACGAAGATGGTGCCGCCGCCGGCCACAACGCCTTCCTCAACAGCGGCGCGGGTGGCGTTGAGGGCGTCCTCAATACGCAGCTTCTTCTCCTTCATCTCGGTCTCGGTGGCAGCGCCGACCTTGATGACAGCCACGCCGCCGGCCAGCTTGGCCAGACGCTCCTGCAGCTTCTCCTTGTCATACTCGGAGGTGGTGACAGCGATCTGAGCACGGATCTGAGAAACCCGGTCCTTGATGGCCTGAGCGTCGCCGGAACCGTCGACGATGGTGGTGTTCTCCTTGGTGACCTTCACCTGACGGGCACGGCCCAGCATATCGATGGTGGCGGTCTTCAGCTCCAGACCGACTTCCTCGCTGATGACGGTACCGCCGGTGAGGGTGGCGATATCCTGCAGCATCTCCTTGCGGCGGTCGCCGAAGCCAGGGGCCTTCACGCAGCAGACGTTCAGGGTGCCGCGCAGACGGTTGACGATCAGGGTGGACAGAGCCTCGCCCTCCACGTCCTCGGCGATGATCAGCAGCTTCTTGCCGGCCTGCACCAGCTGCTCCAGGATGGGCAGGATGTCGGCGATGACGGAGATCTTCTTATCGGTGATGAGGATATAGGGATCGTCCAGGTTGGCTTCCATCTTCTCGGTGTCGGTGACCATGTAGGGCGTGATATAGCCGCGGTCAAACTGCATGCCTTCCACGACCTCACTGTAGGTCTCAGCGGTCTTGGACTCCTCAATGGTGATGACGCCGTCGGCGCTGACCTTCTCCATGGCATCGGCGATCAGCTTGCCGATCTCCTCGTCGCCGCTGGAAACCGCGCCGACACGGGCGATGTCCTTGGAGCCGTCCACGGTCTTGGCCTGCTTCTTGACCTCAGCCACAGCAGCCTCCACAGCCTTGGCCATGCCCTTGCGCACCACAATGGGGTTGGCACCGGCAGCCAGGTTCTTCAGGCCCTCGTGGATCATGGCCTGAGCCAGCAGGGTAGCGGTGGTGGTGCCATCGCCGGCCACGTCGTTGGTCTTGGTGGAAACTTCCTTCACCAGCTGAGCACCCATGTTCTCAAAGGGATCGTCCAGTTCAATCTCCTTGGCGATGGTGACGCCGTCGTTGGTGATGAGGGGAGCGCCGTACTTCTTGTCCAGAACCACGTTGCGGCCCTTGGGGCCCAGGGTGATCTTGACGGTATCGGCCAGAGAATTGACGCCGGCTTCCAGGGCCTTACGGGCCTCGTCGCCGCGCTTAATGAGCTTAGACATAATGCATTACCTCCAAATAGAAGATGAATTTACACGTTTTGGCTTTCCCCAAAAAGGAAAAGCAATGAAATCATTTTCGCCGCGGCGTGTACGTGGCGAAAATACCCCGACTTCAGCCGCCTGGGGCGGCGTACACCAGTGACCGATGTCACTGGTGGTGGGAGAGGTCGAGGAGGAGCCTGCTCCCCTTCGATTTTTTATTCCACGATGGCCAGAATGTCGTTCTGACGGACGACCACATACTCCACGTCTTCCAGGGAGACCTTGGTGCCGGCGTACTGGCTGGTGATGACCTTATCGCCGGGCTTGACAGTCATGACGATGTCCTTGCCGTCCACATTGCCGCCGGGGCCCACGGAGATGACTTCGGCCACAGAGGGCTTTTCCTTGGCGGAGCCGGTAAGGATGATGCCGCCCTTGGTGGTCTCCTCGGTTTCCACCATCTTCAAAATCACACGGTCTGCAAGCGGAGTGAGTTTCATAATGGGTTCCTCCTTATAGATATAAAAAAATTAAACGAATTTCAGCGTTAGCACTCAACTCTCTCGAGTGCTAACGCTGTTATATTAGCGCAATGATTTCCATTTGTAAAGGGGGTATCTATGAAATATTTGTGAATTTGCAAATTCCGCCTCAAGCACGGTGAACCGGCGGCAAAGCTTTCCGGAAAGCAAAGAGCCCTCCGGCCGCAGGGCGGCGGAGGGCTTGGATCATTTGGCCGTGGCGTTGGGGTCACAGCCCTTGGGGCCGAAAAAGTTGAGGCGCTTGTCCGCCAGGCGCATGCGGACGTCCCGGCTGCGGAAGCACTCGCCGTCCAGGCAGGTGACGATGTCCGTTTCCGACTGGATGCGCACCTCCCGGGCGGCGGAGACCCGGATCAGGGATTCCGGAAGATCCTGCCAGCGTCCGGCGGAGTAGGCGGGAAAGAGCCGGGCAAAAGCGGTTTTCGGGACGTTTTTCACCAACACCGTGTGGAGAACGCCGTCGTTCATCCGGGCCTGGGGCACCGGGGTGGAGCCGCCGCCGTAGTAGCGCCCGTTGCACATAGACACCAGGGCAAAGTTGTCCTCCAGGACCTCGTCGTCCAGACGGACAGTCCAGTGGCTGCCGATGGGGCGGAAGAGGAAGTTGATCCCCACGGACACCAGGTAGCTGCCCCGGCCGCTGAGAAGGGGGGAGCTGGTGTACTGGTGTACGCTCTCGGCGATCCGGGCATCGATGCCGTTGCAGGCGATGGTGAGGCAATAGCGGCCATTGCAGTCAATGAGATCCAGGGGAAAGACCGCTCCGTCCCAGAGGTTTTCCGCGTCGGTAAATTTTTCCGCGTCGGCGCCGAAGTTTTTGAGAAAGTCATTTCCGGTTCCGGCGGGGATGCAGGTCATGGCGGCATTGGGGAATCCCGCGGCGCCGTTGGCGACCTCTGAAACCGTGCCGTCCCCGCCGCAGGCGTACAGGCGCACTTCCTCTCCGGATTCCGCCAGACGGCGGGCCATATCCGTGGCACCGCCGGGGCGGTCTGTCAGCATGCAGGAGCACTCCAGTCCGTGTGCTTGCCGCAGCCGCTCCGCCATGGCCAGGATGCGGGTGGTCTGATCCCGCTTCCCGGCCTTGGGGTTGATGATGAATATGTGCTTCATCGGGAGTTCTCTCCCCTCTGATCAGTTCTATTTGTATAACATGGGGCGCAAAATACGCAGAGGAATCATTTTCCGTAGAAAAAGGCGTCGCACTTGAGCATGCCGTTGTAGAGCTTGCGCTTTTTATCGGCAGGACGGCCGAAGCACCGCTCGAACTCCGTGTGGGAGCTGAGTACCACCACCCGCCACTTGGGGGGCAGATCCCGGAGCGCCCGTCCAAAGGACCGGTAGAGCTCCTCGGCCTCCTTTTTCTCCAGCAGCCGCTCGCCGTAGGGCGGGTTGGTCACCAGCTGGCCGTATTCGCTCTCCCGGTGGAAAGCGCCTGCGTCCGCCACCTCGAAGCGGATGCAGTCCTCCACCCCTGCCAGGGAGGCGTTGTGCCGGGCCAGCTCCACTGCCGCCGGGTCGATGTCGCCTCCCCAGATGTCGTAGGTGCCGTGGAATTCCTTGTCCATGGCTTCGTCGGCGGCCTCCATCCACAGCCTGGAGGGCATGTTCTTCCACTTCTGGGCGGAGAAGTTCCGGTCCAGGCCCGGGGCCCGGTTCTTGGCGATGAGGGCCGCCTCGATGGGGATGGTGCCGCTGCCGCAGAAGGGGTCGCAGAAGGGATCCTTTCCCCGGTAGCGGGAGAGGGTGACCAGGGCGGCTGCCAGGGTCTCCCGCAGGGGGGCACCCATGTTCTGGGCCCGGTAGCCCCGCTTGTAGAGCCCCTCGCCGGAGGTGTCCAGGTACAAAGTGGCCACGTCCTTGACGATGGAGAACTGGATCTGGTAGCGGCTGCCGGTCTCCGGCAGGGTCTCGCAGCCGTAGGCATTCCCCAGCCGCTTGGCGGAGGCCTTTTTCACAATGGCCTGGCAGGCCGGAACAGAGTGGAGCGTGGAGTTCAGGGAGTAGCCCTTCACCGGGAATTCACCGTCCCGGGGAATGTAGTCCTCCCAGGGCAGGGCCGCCACCCCCTGAAACAGGGCCTCAAAGTCCGGGGCGGGGAAGGAGCCCAGCTCCATCAGCACCCGGGCGCCGCAGCGCAGGTTGATATTCAGACGGGCGATATCTGCCAGGGTGCCGGTGCAGTGGACCCGGCCGTTTTCCGCCCGGACGTCCCGAAGGGACAGGCGGCGCATCTCGTCCGCCACCAGGGATTCCAGCCCGAAGAGGCAGGGAACCGTCAGGATCATGGATATGTCTCCTTTGTAAGGTAAGATTTGACCTCAGTATACCAGCAAATGGGCCATTGTGCAACAAATGGCAGCGGTGCGGTGGAATTGTTACCGAAATGATATGGTATTTCCCCGCGCCCTGTGATACACTACAACCAACAAAACGCGCATGCGGATTTTCCGGAGTGGGAAAGGAGGAAACAAGCGTGTTGATGGTATGGATCTGGCTGGGGGCCATTGTGCTCTTCGGCGTGGTGGAGGCCTTGACCGCCGGACTGGTGTCTATCTGGTTTGTGGCGGGTGCCGCAGCGGCACTGGCGGTCACGCTGTTGGGAGCCGGCACCGGGGTGCAGCTGGTGGCGTTTGTGGTGGTTTCCGCCGCGGCGCTGGTGCTGACCCGTCCCCTGGTTCGAAAACTCACCCAAAAAGGGGTGGTGCACACCAATGCCGACCGGGTGCTGGGCCGCACCGCCAAGGTGACGGAGGTCATTGACAATGACGATTCCACCGGCGCGGTGTATGTGGACGGCAAGACCTGGACGGCCCGCAGCACCGACGGCGAGGTGATCCCTGTGGGAGAGCAGGTGCGCATTGCCGGTATGGAAGGTGTGAAACTCCTGGTGGAGAAGTGATACATAAGAGGAAAAATTAAGAAAAAAGAAGGGAAGAGTGCACATGCCGAGTATTCCGAGTATCGGGACGATTGTAGCCATTATTCTGGTGATTCTGGTGCTGCTGGTGATCATCAGCAACATCGTCATCGTCCAGCAGTCCAAGGCCTACGTGGTGGAACGCCTGGGAGCCTTCCGGGCAGTGTGGAACGTGGGACTGCACCTGAAGGTGCCCTTTATCGAGCGGGTGGCCAAGAAGGTGAGCCTCAAGGAGCAGGTGGCGGATTTCGCGCCCCAGCCCGTCATCACCAAGGATAATGTCACTATGCAGATCGACACCGTCATCTATTTCCAGATTACGGATCCCAAGCTCTACACCTACGGCGTGGAGCATCCCATGAACGCCATCGAGAACCTGACGGCCACTACGCTGCGCAATATCATCGGCGACATGGAGCTGGACCAGTCCCTCACCAGCCGTGATACCATCAACTCCCGGATGCGCTCCATCCTGGACGAGGCCACGGATCCCTGGGGCATCAAGGTCAACCGGGTGGAGCTCAAGAACATCATCCCGCCCAAGGAGATCCAGAATGCCATGGAAAAGCAGATGAAGGCGGAGCGGGAGCGCCGGGAGTCCATCCTCCAGGCGGAAGGCCAGAAGCAGTCCCAGATTCTGGTGGCAGAAGGCGAGAAGCAGTCCGCCATCTTGAAGGCGGACGCCGCCAAGCAGGCTGCCATTCTGAAGGCCCAGGGCGAAAAGGAAGCCCGCATCATGGCTGCCGAGGCCGAGGCCCAGGCCATCATGCAGGTGCAGCAGGCCATGGCGGACTCTCTGAAGCTCCTCAACGAGGCTGCTCCCAACGACCAGGTGGTCAAGCTCAAGGCGCTGGAGACCATGGCCAAGGTGGCGGACGGCAAGGCCACCAAGATCATCATTCCCTCCGAGCTCCAGGGCCTGGCGGGTTTGGCGGCGGGGGCCAAGGCGGTGTTCGACACCCCGGATCCCGCGGCACCTCAGCCTCCCGCAGGAAAGCCCTGATTGGAAGAAACATACAGCCGGGACCGTCCTCTCAGGACGGTCCCGGCTTTTTCCACCCCCTTGATTTTTGGGACGGAGAGGCCTATACTGGAACCATCATTTCAATGGGAAAGGGGAGCTGCGCATGAGCCAGTATTCCGGCAATATCCGGGACCTGCCTGTGGTCACCGGCGGCCATTTTATTGAAAACTCCACCAAGAAGATCGTATTCGGACCCGATGGACGCTTTTGGGACGATTACGTCATGCGCCTGTTCACCCTGGAGCCTGGAGCCGAGAGCAGCATCCACTCCCATCCCTGGTGCCACTGGTTCATGTGCATCAAGGGGGAGGGCTACTTCCTCATTGACAAAGAGCGGGTGCCTCTGGAGTTTGGCACTTGGGTCCACATTCCCGGCGGCGTGCGCCACAACTTCGGCAACACCGGCGACGGAGAACTGATGGGCCTTTGCATCGTACCTCCCGAGGGAGATGTGAACCCCCTCAACGGGTGCTGATGTCTGTTTGATGAAAACACAAAAAGAGACCGGACAGTTTCCTGTCCGGTCTCTTTTTTACGGATTTATTCCGCCTGGAATACCCAGGCCTTTTCAAAGCCGGAGCGCACGGCACCGGCGATGCGGCCCGGGGTCTCGGCGCTGCCCACCAGGAAAGTGGGAAGGCCGGCGGCCTCAAACTGCTCCGCCAGGGCCTCCTGGTTGTGGGTGCCCAGAGCCAGTACCACCGTGTCCGCGGCTACAGCTTTGGATTCCCCGGTAGTAAGATCCTCCACCGTGACGCCGCTGTCGGTGACGGCGGTGAGCTTGTGGCTGGTGAGGACGGTTGGATCATGGGGCTGGATGCGGCTGTAAATGTCGTTGAAGACCACATTGTAGATGCCCTGGCCCACGGTGGGGTTCATCTCCACCATGGTGAGGGGATGGCCCTGTTCCAGGATCATCTCTGCGCACTCCAGGCCCGTGAGGCCGGTGCCGATGAGGGCCACGGAGCCCTGGCAGGGCACCTTGCCCAGGATCACATCCTCCGCCAGCACCGCCTTTTCAATACCGGGAATGGACTTGGGGACCACGGGGGGCGCGCCCACTGCCAGGAACACGCCGGCGGGCTTCATGGCGGCCACCAGCTCCGGCGTGGCCCGGACGCCGCACTTGACGGTAACGCCCAGTTCCTCCATCTCCAGAGCAAGCACATCCGTGACGCCCTGGAGGTTGGCCTTGAAGGGCGGGAGCTTGGCGATGTTCAAGGTGCCGCCCAGCTTGTCGCCTGCTTCCAGCAGCGTTACATCAAAGCCCCGCTTTGCCAGAATGATGGCGCACTCCATGCCGCCGGGGCCGCCGCCTACCACCACAACGCTCTGGCCGGCTCCATTTTTCTGCAGGTCCTGCCAGCGGTAGCGGTATTCGGTTCCCAGACGGGGGTTCAGGGAGCACTCCACCGGCATGGCGTTGCCCAGCAGACGCTCCCGGCAGTACATGCAGCCGATGCACTTGCGGATCTTCTCCGGATGCCCGGCCTTGGCCTTGTTCATAAACTCCGGGTCGGCAAACTGGCTGCGGCCCAGAGCCACAAAGTCACACACGCCCTCTTCCAGCAAAGACTCGGCAAAATCCGGGTCCTTGATGGTGTTGGTGGCGATGACGGGGATGGACAGAGCCTCCTTGAAAGCCTTGGCCACGTGCTTTTTCCAGCCCGGGGTATAGGAGAAGGGCTCGCAGTTGGCATTGCCGTTCCAGGCGCTGCCGTTGGAGATATTAATGCAGTCGATGCCCTGGGCCTCCAGATGCTTGCCGATGGCAAGGCCGCCTTCCAGATCCCAGAAACCCGGCTCCGGGGTCATTTCATCGCCGCAGATGCGTACAGAGATGGGGTAGTTGCCCAGCTTTGCCCGGATGGCGGCGATGATCTCGTCGATGAAGCGGCAGCGGTTCTCCAGAGAGCCGCCGTACTGGTCGGTACGGTGATTGTAGTACTCGCTGAGGAACTGGGTCATCAGATAGCCGTGGGCGCCGTGGAGTTCCACACCGTCATAGCCTGCCTTTTTACAGCGCACGGCAGCCGCCACGAACTTGTCCTGCACCCGCTTGATGTCCTCCAGGGTCATCTCCCGGGGCACCTCGCCGCCGGGGGCCATGGGGATGCCGCTGGGGCTGAGGTTCTGCCGCCCGGTAAAGGCAGACTTGGAGGTGGCGCCGCCGTGGTGCAGCTGGGCGAAGATCTTGGCTCCGTACTGGTGGACGGTACGGGTGAGCTCCTCAGCGGCCTTGACGTTGTAGTCCTGGGCCATGCGGAGGTTGTGCTGGGTGGGGATGGAGTCCACATCGTCCACGCCGGTATACTCATTGATGATGAGGCCGATGCCGCCCTTGGCCCGCTCAGCGTAGTAGGCGATGAGCCGGGGGGTGGCGTTGCCGTTGGTGTCCGCCAGGTCTGTGCCCATAGGGGACATGACGGCCCGGTTGCGGATGGTGAGGGGGCCGATGCGGCCCTTTTCAAAGAGCTTTTCGTATGCCATGGTTGTTCCTTACTTCTCGAAATTACGGTTGTGGCTGAAGTGGCCGGGATTGGCAATGGGGGAGATGGTGGAGACCCAGCGGTTGGTGTAGTTGAAGAAGCCCGCCACAAAGGCAGCTTCCAGGATCTCGTGGTCGTTGAAGCCCACGGCCCGGAGCTTTTCAATCTGGGTCTCGTCGATCTCGTCGGCATGCTTGGTGACGTACCAGGCATACTCGCACAGGGCATACTGCTTCTCCGTCAGCAGGTCTTTGGCGGAGCGGAAGTTGTAGCTGAGCTTATCCACCAGCATGGGGTTCTTGGTATAGCCCCGCAGGGTATCACCGTGAGTGGTCAGACAGTAGGAGCAGCAGTTGATGGAGGAGACCACCACGCCGATCATCTCCTTGTCGGCATTGGTGAGGTAGCAGGTCTCGGGGTTGAAAAGGGAGCCCTTGAAGTTCAAAAAGCCGATGTACTGGGAGGCGTTGAGGGGCAGAACCTTGAAGAGGTTGTTGATGAAGCCCCAGTTTTTCTCCATGCTCTCCACGTTCTCGTTGAAGACGGCGTACTCCTTGTTGGTCATCTCATCGCGGCTGGGCTTTTCCAGACGGGAGAGCTGTTCATCAAATTCCAGTGCCATAGTGTATTCCTCCTGTAAATCGTAAGATATGGCCGCCGGGGCGGCATGAAGCGGGAGGGCGCGGCATCAGCATGCAGCGCCCTCCGCCGGATCACTTATTCCACGGGGCAGATGGCGAAGCAGCGGGTGGGGAAGCCGGTGCCGTCCTTGAGCTTGGGAAAGCCCAGAACGATGACACTGCCCACAGGGGGAACCTGGTCCAGATTGCGCATGACCTCCACCTGGATACGGTCCACTTCCAGAATGTACTGCTCACCGGGATAGGGATAGGCGCCTTCCTTGGTGGTGACGAAGCCCGGGTCGGTGTCGGCGGGCTCATGGCCGATGGCGCCGATGTTGCGCTCTTCCACCAGCCACTGGATGGCGGCCTTGTCCCAGCCGGGATAGTGGGGGACGCCGTTCTCGTCGGGGTTGTCCAGGTTGGGCTTCTTGTACCAGTCGGACCGGAAGGCCACAAAGGCACCCTCGGGGATGCGGCCGTACTGGGCCTCCCAGGCCTTCAGGTCATCCACCGTCAGCATGAAGTCCGGATTGGCGGCGCACTCGGCGGACTTGTCGATGACCACCAGGGGATACATCAGTTCCTTGACGGTGATGGCGCTCATATCCCGGCCATGGCCCCAGAAGTGGCGGGGCACGTCGGTGTGGGTGCCGTACTGGCTGGCCACGCTGTACTGGATGCAGCGCATGGGAGCCATCATATCGTCCGGGGTGCCTTCCACATAGTCAAACAGCAGGTCGGCCTGCAGCGGCTTGAAGCCGTACCAGTGGGGGGTCTCGGGACTAAGCTCATGGGTCAGGTCTACCCACTTGTACTGCTCGGATTTCCACTCCTTGACCTGTTCCCATAACGTCAAATTTGCCATAATGTATCCTCCTCTTAGTGGTATTGCCGGACGGAGGGATCCGCCCGTAGGCGTCAAGCGGTTGTGTCAACTTGCCCTATAAAACCACAGTATACAGTGTGACAGACAGTTTTGCAATGCGGAAGAATGGAAAAATATGCAGAAAATTTTTGTAAAAAAGCACTGTTTTCCGACGGTGGACAAAACTGGGCCAATAAATATTCCGATAGACCGACAAACAAAAAAACCGGGCCGCTTCTAAAAAAAGCGGCCCGGCTGGCTGGGGTAAACATGAAGTATTTACTGGGGCAGGGTCTGCACCACGCCCCGGACGCAGTCCACGGAGACCATGGTGCCGTCCCGCAGCCGCTGGGTGGCGCCGGTGGCGCCCACAATGACGGCCTTGTCCAGCGTCAGTCCCACGGTGGCGGCGTGGCTGTTGCCGCCGGACTCCTCGCTGATGACGGCGGCAGCCTGACGGATATAGCTCAGCAGGTCATTGGTGGTATAGGGGACCACCAGTACGTCGCCGGGGTGGAACTTGGCAGCCACATCCTCGTGAGAGCGGCACACACACAGGGGGCCGGAGGCATTCTTGGTGCCGATGCCCACGCCGTTGAGGAGGAAGCCGCCCACCAGGTGTACCCGGATCATGTTGGTGGTGCCGGCCACGCCCACGGGGACCCCGGCGGTGACCACCACCAGATCCCCCTGCTTGACCAGGTCCGCCTTCTCAGCGGCCTCCACTGCGAAATCCACCAGTTCGTCGGTGCTGCTGGCATAGGGCATCATCAGCGGAACCACGCCGAAGTACAACGACATCTGGCGGCGCACCTGCTCATCCAGCAGGCAGGCAATGACGGTGGTGGCGGGGCGGAAGCGGCTGACCATCTGGGCGGTAGTGCCCCGCTGGCTGACGGTAATGACGGCGTCGGCACCGATGTCGGCGGCGGTGGTGCAGGCGGCATGGGCGGTGGCTGCAGCAATGGACAGGCGGCTGGATCCCGCCAGGCGCTTCATGCGCTTGGTGTAGTCAATCTCACCTTCAGTGCGCACGGCGATGGCGTCCATGGTGCGCACGGCCTCCACCGGGTACTTGCCTGCGGCGGTCTCGCCGGAGAGCATGATGGCGGAGGTGCCGTCGTAGATGGCGTTGGCAACGTCGGTGATCTCCGCCCGGGTGGGCCGGGGATGCTCCATCATGGAGTCCAGCATCTGGGTGGCGGTGATGGCGGGCTTGCCGCAGGCAACGCACTGGGAGATCATCTGCTTTTGCAGGATGGGGATCTCCGTAAAGTCGATCTCCACACCCATGTCGCCCCGGGCCACCATAATGCCGTCGGAGACGGAGAGAATTTCGGAGAGGTTGTCCACGCCCTCCTGGTTTTCGATTTTGGCGATGATGCGGATCTTGGAGCCCACGCTGTCCAGCAGACGGCGGATCTCCCGGACGTCGGCGGCGGTGCGGACGAAGCTGGCAGCAATGAAGTCAAAGCCCTGCTCGGCGCCGAAGAGGATGTCCTCCCGGTCCCGCTGGCTCATGTAAGGCAGGGACAGCCGCACGCCGGGGATATTGACGCCCTTGTTGTTTTTCATGATGCCGTCGTTTTCCACCCGGCAGTGAACCGTGGAAGCGGTGGTCTCCAGCACCGTCAGGCGCACCAGTCCGTCATCCAGCAAAATGGTGTTGCCGGCTTTCACATCCTGGGGAAGCTCCGCATAGGTGACGGCGCAGCGGGTTTCGTCACCCGGGACATCCTCGGTGGTGAGGGTGAAATCCTGGCCGGTTTTGAGCATCACGGAGCCGTTGCGGAAAGACCGCAGCCGGATCTCGGGGCCTTTGGTGTCCAGCATGGCGGCTACCGGCAGATCCAGTTCCTCCCGCAGGGCCTTGAGCTGATCCAGACGCTGCTTATGCTCTTCGTGACTGCCATGGGAAAAGTTGAAGCGGGCCACATTCATTCCCGCCAGGAGCATTTCCCTCAGCACGCCCTCCCGGTCGGTGGCGGGGCCAAGTGTGCAGACGATCTTGGTTTTTCTCATGAGTCGATACCGCCTTTCCTGCAAATAGAAAATCGATTTACCAATCGTAGTTTACCACAAAATACGCATTCAAAAAAATGAAAGATTCGTAAAAATCAGAGGTTTCCCTTCCGTTACTACCATACAACCAGCAGGCCCTGGTGTCAAGAAAAAGGTAATCGATTACGGATTTACGAAGGAAACGGCGTATGCGATCCCGTCAGCAGAGGATGATGCAGTGAAAAAGAGACGGGCAAGCCGTCTCTTTTCTATCCGAGGGTGTGCCGGAGCCAGATCCCCAAGGGGATCAGGATCTGCAGAGCCAAAATGGCGGGGATGCCGTAGCGGAAGCTCTTGTGGAGCGTCTTGTGGTGAAAGACCCGCATTCCCAGAAGGGCGCCCACGCTGCCTCCCAGAATGGAGAGGAGGAACAGCGTCTTCTCCGGTACCCGGCGGACGGCCTCATTTTTAGCTTTCCGTTTGGCTTTCCACTTATCTAGGCCAAAGATGCAAAAGGTCACCAGATTGATGGCGGCCAGCCAGAGTCCCAGCAGTCCCCAGGGGGAACCAAGCACGACAAAGCCGGTGACGGTGGTACCCTCAGGCAAATACAACGTCCTTTCCATGGGAACCTCCCAAACTGTGAGATTTGCCGGAGCAGTTTCCGGTTTCCCCATCATACCAGACCCGGCTGCCCGGCGCAAGTGGGGAGACCGACGGTCCAGGGAAAGGTGCCGACCGTCGCGGAAGACTGGACGGGGCGGGCAGGAATTCGTATACTGGAGACAAGAAGGGAGGGAGCGGGCATGGACATCAGGCTGGAGCTGGATCCCGCGTTGTCGGAGCCTCAGGTGGTGGTCCGGGCTCCCGCTATGACGCCGGAGGTAGAGAACCTGCTTGCCCGGCTGGAGGGGCCGGAGACCCTCCTGGGCTTCCGGGAGGGGGAGGCGGTGCCCCTTCAGACAGGGGATATCCTCCGCTTTTACGGGGAGGACAAGGGGGTGCTGGCCCAGACGGAGCGAGGCACCTACACCGTGCACCAACGGCTCTATGAGCTGGAGCAGCGGTTCGCAGCCCATCGCTTTGCCCGGATTTCCCATTCGGAGATCGTGAATCTCAAAAAGGTGACGGCCCTGGACCTGACCCTTACGGGAACCATACGGGTGACCCTGGCGGACGGCACCGTGTGCTGGGCCTCCCGTCGGTATGTGCGCAGGATCAAGGAGGTGCTGGGGATATGAGAGACTTCTATGAGCCCTCGCTGCTTCGCAGGCAGCTTCTTTGGGGACTTGTGGGGGGACTGCTGGCCATGACGGCGGTGCCCCTGACGGTGATCTGGCTCAACAGCCTCAGCGTGATGCCGGGGGATCCCCTGCTGGTGCGCGCATCGGTCCTGGAGGCCACCGGCTGGCCCTGGCAGGTGCTGCTTGCAGTGGAACTGGCTTTAGGCTTCGGTTTCGGCGTGACGGTGGGGTTGGCGGTGCCGCCTATGGAGGGCAGCGGACATGCGGTAGCGGTGCGGACGGCACTGCATCTACTGGTGTCCTCCGCCCTGTTTGCCGGGCTGTGCTGGGTGTGCGGATTGCTGTGGGGATCCTGGCAGACCTGGCTTACGCTGCTGGGTATGTACTGGTTCGCCTATGCCGTGGTGTGGCTGCTGCGGTATCTCCACTGGCGCTCGGAACTGCGGCGCATTCGGGAGCGTCTGGGACTGGCGCAGCCGGAAACGTCGGGGGAGATCTGGAGCCTGCGTCCCATCCGGGGGTATCTCGCCCTGGCGGCGGTGGTGGAGCTGGCGGTGCCGCCTGTGTTGCGCTTGCTGGAGCAAAGCAGCGACATCCCAGTGCTGACGGGACTGCTGTATCCCTATGTGCTGCTGCCCTTTTTCTGCCTGGTTACCGGATGGAGCGTAGGCAGACGGCAGGGAGTGGCGCTGCTTTACCCGGTGGCCTGCGGTTTGCTGACGGTGCCCCATGTGTTTTTGCTGTATCACGAGAGCGCCCTGTTTCAGGCGTGGGTAGCTGCAGGCTTTGCCCTGGGAGGAATCCTGGCGGGGGCGTTGGTGAGACAGGGAAAGGAGCATGCTCGTGAAAAAACGTGAGGTCCGGCTCTACAATATGATCATCCCGGTGTGGCTCCTGTGGATGTTCTTTCCCCTGTTTCCCTGGGTGTTGCCGGTGACCTTGCTGGGCAACCTACTGATCGATACAGCCGTGCTGTTCTGTGCCCTGCTGTTCCTAAAATGCAAGGACAAGGGGCGGCTGCTGAAGCGTCTTTGGTGGCGGGTGTGGCTGCGGGGGTTTGCCGCCGACGCCATCGGTGTTGCCTGGCTGCTGCTGGCCTTGATCCTGTATGAGGCAGGCGGCCGTGATGCTTTCTGGATACCATGGCTGGGGCCTGTGATGTATAATCCCTTCGCGCATCCTGCGGCATTCCTTTGGACGCTGGCCGCCGTGGTCCTCTCCGGGGTGTGCATCTACCGCTTTGACCGAAGGGGATTCCAAGAGACCCCCGGTCTGACGCCCCGGGAGGCCCATATCGTCGCATTGTCCTTGGCCATTGTCACCGCTCCCTGGACCTTTTTCATCCCGGTGTGGTGAAAAAAGTGCTTCCCCAGGAACCAAATTGCCGCCTTCTCCGTCCATAAGGACGAGAGGAGGCGGATTTTCTATGAATATGAAAAAGTGGTGCCTGTTTTTGACGCTATATGCCTGCGCTTGCCTCCTGGCGGCCTGTGCGGCCTCGGGAGGAACCGTCGGTGAGACGGACGTTCTGCCCCAGGAGGAACCTGTGGGGGACACCGTGGTGTGCCGTGTGATCTCTGTGCTGGAGGGCGGCACGCTGATCCTGGCGGAGGAGGACGGCGACACCGGCCTCTATACCGTGACCCCGGGGGATGAGACTCTGACTCTGGACGGTACGGACTTTGACCCGGCGGCACCGGGGGCATATCAGGCCCTGCCCGGCGGGACCCTGGTGGGAACCACAGTGACGGTGACCTTTGACGGCGGTATCCAGGAGTCCTGGCCTATGGGCTTCTCCGGCGTTACGGCCCTGGACTTTTCTACAGGGAATTTTGACGACTTGGGAGCGCTGTATCTCCAGGTGTTGGAGGATCTGTGGAATGTGGACAGTGGTCTCAATGAAAACATTACGGAGCTGGGGGTGGATCTGTCCCAGACCCGGCTGAGCGGAAGCGAGCAGGCGGCGGTGGCCTATGCCTTTGGTGCCGCCCACGGCCTCATGGCCATGGAGACCACCTACGACCAGCTGGCGGCGGACGGTTATCTTACCCCGGTTTCTCTGGGGGACCCTGCCGGAGAGGGGGAAGAGAAGCCGGAACTCTACCAGTGGGAAACCGGGTGCTTGTTCTCCATTACGGAGAGCGAGGAGCCGGTGGTGTTCAGTCTGCCCAATATGGGACCTGGTGACCAGATGCCGGACTACGACGGCGTGTCTTTTGATGCCCGGAAGTGGCGCTCACCCCTGGGAGCCTATTATTTCACGGACTGCACTGCCGTCAGCAGCGGCGGCCACTGGGGGCGCTACACCGTGGGAAGCGAGATGATTTCCTAAGGGAAAAATGGCAGAAAAAGTTCCTTCTTTTGGCACTTTTTGCGCTTTTTCCCTACATTTACCAGAACGCCACATCAGGCGTGGATGGTAGACAGCAATTTGTGCGCATGAAATAATGCCTCTGTTACATGCTGACAGGGGGAGGCGAATTCATGAAATCCTATGCGGACATTTTGCGGGAGCTGCGGGAGGACCGGGACCTGACCCAAAGCCAGGTGGCCCGGGTACTGGGCACCACCCAACAGGTCTATTCCCGCTATGAGCGGGGGGTCAACGAGATGCCGGTGCACCATCTGCGGACGCTGTGCCTTTACTATCATGTCAGCTCGGATTATGTACTGGGCCTGCCCAAAGAGAGCCGGTGGCCCCGGTAAAGAGCGTGTGAAGCGTAAGCACCTGGAAAATGTGAACGTTTCTCTTGTAAAACTGGAAAAAGTGGAGTACAATATCCTGGAATCTGCATAGAACCCCGTAAAAACAGAAAAATAGGTGAGTTTTCATGAGTTATACGAAAATCGCGGCGATCTACGCCGACAGCGAAGCTCTCTCCGGTCAGACGGTCACGGTGGGCGGCTGGGCCCGCACCATCCGGGACATGAAGACCTTCGGCTTCATTGAGCTCAACGACGGCTCCTGCTTCCGCAACCTCCAGGTGGTTATGGACGCGGGTACCCTGGAAAATTACAAAGAGATCGCCGGCCAGAACGTGGGTGCCGCCCTGATCGTCACCGGCACCGTGGTGCTGACGCCGGAGGCCAAGCAGCCTCTGGAGGTCAAAGCTACCTCCATCGCTGTGGAGGGCGTGTCCTCCCCGGACTATCCCCTGCAGAAAAAGCGCCACAGCGTGGAATTCCTGCGGACCATCCAGCATCTGCGGCCCCGCACCAACCTCTTCTCCGCCACCTTCCGGGTGCGGAGCGTAGCGGCCTACGCCATCCATCAGTTCTTCCAGGAGCGGGGCTTTGTCTATGTCCACACCCCTATCATCACCGCCAGCGACTGTGAGGGCGCCGGAGAGATGTTCCGGGTCACCACCCTGGATCCCGAGAACCCGCCCCGCAAGGAGGACGGCACCGTGGACTTCTCCAAGGATTTCTTCGGAAAGCCCGCAAACCTCACCGTCTCCGGCCAGCTCAATGCCGAGAACTTCGCTATGGCCTTCGGCGATGTCTATACCTTCGGCCCCACGTTCCGGGCCGAGAACTCCAACACCCAGCGCCACGCTGCCGAATTCTGGATGATCGAGCCGGAGATGGCCTTCTGCGACCTCAAGGGCGATATGGACGTGGCAGAGGCCATGATCAAGTACGTCATCCGGGAAGTCATGAAGAAATGCCCCCAGGAGCTGGACTTCTTCAACAGCTTCGTGGATAAGGGCCTCAAGGAGCGGCTGGAGCATGTGGCCTCCTCCGACTTCGGCCGGGTCACCTACACCGAGGCGGTGGAGATCCTGGAGAAGAACAACGACAAGTTCGACTACAAGGTCTTCTGGGGCTGTGACCTCCAGACGGAGCACGAGCGCTACCTCACCGAGCAGGTGTACAAGAAGCCGGTGTTTGTCACCGACTATCCCAAGGAGATCAAGGCTTTCTATATGCGCCTCAACGACGACGGCAAGACTGTGGCCGCAGCGGACTGCCTGGTGCCCGGCATCGGCGAGATCATCGGCGGCAGCCAGCGCGAGGAGCGCCTGGATGTGCTGGAAGCGCGCATCAAGGAACTGGGTATGAAGACCGAGGACTACTGGTGGTATCTGGACCTGCGGCGTTACGGCTCCTGCCGCCACGCAGGCTTTGGCCTGGGCTTCGAGCGGTTGGTGATGTACCTCACCGGCGTGGCCAACATCCGGGACGTGCTGCCCCATCCCCGCACGGTGGGCAACGCGGAGTTCTGAGCACACGCCACCTATCAATATAAAGAGAACAGCCCCTGTCTCTTTTTGAGACAGGGGCTGTTTTTTCACCGGTTACTGGCCGTTGCGGGGATAGAGCCGCATCCCCACCAGCAGGCAGCCCTGGAGGTAGGGCTGGTGCTGCTCCTCCAGCCAGGCGATGATCTCCGGGCTGTCGGCCCCCGGCTGGAGCACCACACATTTGCAGGGCTTGCGGTTCTCCTGCAAAAGGGCCAGGCCCTTGTCCGGCCGGATGCACAGGTCGATGATATCCAGGGAACCGGGAATGTCGTTGAGGGAGGAGAGCTCCTTGCCCACGGCATGGACGGTGTAGCCCTGGGAGAGCAGGCCCGTTTTGATCTTGGCCGCATATTTTTCGGGATTGACGGTGTCGCCCACCACTGCGAAGGACTGCTGGTTCATGATCTCCTGGAGATCCATGGAATCGCCCCCTTATCTCTGGTATTTGGATTTAATATATCACAGTGGAGAGGAAAAAACTGTGATAAAAACAACTCCAAATGCGGTTGACATAAGTGTAAACTATCGGGTATGATGAGGCCAAAAGGAGGACTGTTATGCTGCACAAGGAGCTGATTTACGCCGCCCTGGGCACCGGGGCTACCTGCCTTGCCACAGTGCTGGGTGCGGCGCTGGTATTCTTTTTTAAAAAGGAGATGTCCCATCTCACCCAAAAGGTATTTCTGGGCTTTGCGGCGGGGGTGATGGTGGCCGCGTCGGTGTGGTCTCTGCTGATCCCTGCCATGGACATGGTCCGGGAGGCCGGGGGTGCGGTGCTGCTCCCGGTGGCCGGCGGCTTCGTGCTGGGGGGCGCCTTTTTGCTGGTGCTGGACGGCCTGCTTCCCCACCTGCACGTGGGCAGCAGCCAGCCGGAGGGCTTGCCTGCTCACTGGAAGCGCACCACCATGATCGTGCTGGCAGTGACCCTCCACAATATCCCCGAGGGGATGGCCGTGGGGCTGAGCTTTTCCGTGGCGGCGCTGGAGGGCGGCTCCGGTGCCCTGGCGGGTGCCGTGGCTCTGGCTATCGGCATGGGACTGCAGAACTTCCCGGAGGGCGCCGCTGTTTCCCTGCCCCTCAAGTCCCAGGGAGTGGGTACCTGGCGGGCCTTCGCCTGCGGGGCAGCCTCCGGTGTGGTGGAGCCGGTGTTCGGTCTGCTGACGGTACTGGCCGCAGGCAGCCTTACCGGGATCATGCCCTGGATCCTGTCCTTTGCTGCCGGTGCCATGATCTACGTGGTGGTGGAGGAGCTGATCCCCGAGGCCCAGTTGGGTGAGCACTCCCACGCCGGAACTGTCAGTGTCATGCTGGGCTTCCTGGTGATGATGGCCCTGGATGTGACGCTGGGGTGAGCCATGGCTAAAGTACCAAAAGAGGTTGGTACAGGTTGATATAATCAACAAAAATTAACGCAAAATTTTCAAAAAGATTGACACTCTAGCAAAAAAATGGTACACATAATAGAAATCATGCAGCATAGGGTTTGCATGAACATGTGTATGTAAGCAAAAATGTAAGCGGTTACAAATTTTGCAGCGCGACGCCTTTTCCACAGGGAGGGGGACGCTGCCGGGAGGAAGAAATGGCACCTGGCCAGTTCTTCCTTCTTGTTTCACATACGGCTGCTGCCGGGGAAAGAAGGGACCATCATGATCCAGGCACTGGACTATCTGCGGGAAATGAATCTGGTATCCGTATTGGTGCGGCTGCTGCTGGCCATGCTCTGCGGCGGTCTCATCGGCCTGGAGCGGGAGCGCAAGCGGCGCCCGGCGGGTTTCCGGACGTACATGCTGGTGTGCATGGGAGCGGCCCTCACCATGCTGCTGAGCCAGTACGAGTATTACATGGTCACCAACGTCTGGACGGAGCTGGCCACGGAGGCGGGCATCCGCACGGACGTGTCCCGGTTCGGCGCCCAGGTCATCAACGGCATTGGCTTCCTGGGTGCGGGTACCATCCTGGTGACAGGCCGCCAGGAGGTCAAGGGCCTGACCACTGCGGCAGGCCTGTGGGCCTCCGCCTGCATGGGCCTGGCTGTGGGAGCGGGCTTTTACGAATGCGTGTTTTTGGGCTTTGTGCTGATTTTTCTCTCCGTCCGCCTGCTGCCCCCCATTGAGCAGTACATCATTGAAAATGCGCGGAATATGAATATTTATGTGGAATTTCAGTCTCTGGACGATATCGGGGAGATCCTCACGTGCATCAAGGCCCAGGATGTGCAGATCTTCGAGGTGGACATCGACCGGGGCCGGGAGGAGTATTCCAAGAACCCCAGCGCCGTGCTGTTTATCCGCCTGCATCAGCGCCAGGCCCACACCCGGGTGCTGGCGGCCCTCTCCGAGCTGGAGAGCGTGTACACCATTGATGAGATCTGACGGAGGGAGGGAGAGACGATGATTCCGATTTTTGACGGATTGCGGGACGTGACGCTGGCCTCTGTGGCAGCGCGGATGATTTTGTCGGTGCTCTGCGGCGGCCTCATTGGCATGGAGCGGGAATACAAGCGCCGCCCGGCGGGCTTCCGCACGCATATCCTTATCTGTCTGGGCGCGGCCATGACCACCCTCACCAGCCAGTACCTGTATCTGTGCATGCATTATTATACGGATATGGCCCGCCTGGGCGCCCAGGTGGTGGCAGGCATCGGCTTCATCGGTGCCGGTACCATCATCGTCACCCGCCGCCGCCGGGTGAAGGGACTGACCACCGCCGCGGGACTGTGGGCGGCGGCCATTATCGGACTGACCCTGGGAGGCGGTTTTTATGAGGGCGGCATCTTCGCCACGATTTTGATTTTGCTGGCGGAGATGTTCTTTTCCAAGCTGGAGTACCGGATGCTGGATAACGCCCCGGAGATCAACCTCTACATGGAGTACACCAATAAAAACTGCCTGGAGAACGTGCTCAAGCTCTTCCGGGAGATGAGCGTGAAGGTCACCAATATGGAGATCACCCGTTCTCAGGAGTCGGAACACCACAACGCCTGCGCAATTTTTACCCTCCAGCTCAACAAGCACTGCCCGGTGGAGCGGCTTTTGACGGAGGTCAACCGCACCAAAGGCGTTTTGTCCGTGGAAGAACTCTGATGAGACCGCCGCGCAGGCCCCGGCAGGGGCTTGACGCGGCGGTAAGTTCGTGGTAATGTATTCCATACAACGAAATATCGGCAAACGAAGTCCGTAGGGGAACGGCGCAAGCCTGCCGAAGGAGTAAAACTCTCAGGCGCCCGGTGATCGGGTAGGGACTATGGACGGATGTGGCTCTGGAGAAGCTCGTAAAGAGTACCGAAGGTGCAAGGCGGAGGTTTCCGCTGAATCTCTCAGGTAAAAGGACAGAGTGGGAACGTGGGATCCTCCGCGCTTGCGGCAGGGATCGCCGCTTCCGTTGTCAACGGGCTGGACGCTGCCGCATCGGCAGGGTTCGGCTTTTTTCTTGTCCGGCGACCGGTTTGCTGTAAGAAGGAGAGGAAGTTCCCAATGTTACTGTCCATCGTGTCAACCGTCAACACCTATCTGTCCGACTACATCCTGGTGGTCTTGCTGATCGCCGTAGGACTGTGGTTCTCCGTCAAGACCCGCTTCGTGCAGGTGCGCTGCTTCGGCGAGGGCATGCATCGGGTGTTCGGTAACCTCAAACTGTTCGGAGACCGCCATGAGAGTGGTATGAGCTCCTTCCAGGCCCTGGCCACCGCCGTAGCGGCCCAGGTGGGCACCGGCAATATCGTGGGCGCCAGCGGCGCGATCCTCACCGGCGGCCCCGGCGCCATCTTCTGGATGTGGATCATTGCCTTCTTCGGCATGGCCACCATTTACGCCGAGGCAGTGCTGGCCCAGAAGACCCGCATCAAGGACGCCCAGGGCAATATCCAGGGCGGCCCGGTGTACTACATCACCACGGCCTTCAAGGGCGCCTTCGGCAAGTTCCTGGCAGGTTTCTTCGCCATCGCCATCATCCTGGCGCTGGGCTTCTTCGGCTGCATGGTGCAGTCCAACTCCATCGGCTCCACCTTCCAGACGGCCTTCGGCGTGCCCTCTTGGGTAGTGGGCATCGTGCTGGTGGTCATCTGCGCGGTGATCTTCCTGGGCGGCGTGCAGCGTCTGGCTGCCGTCACCGAGAAGCTGGTGCCCGTGATGGCCGTCATCTTCCTGGTGGGCGGCCTGGTGGTGCTGGTGGTGCGCATCCAGGTTCTCCCTGCCACCTTCGGCCTGATCTTCAAGTATGCCTTCGCCCCCAACGCCATCATCGGCGGCGGCCTGGGCTATGCTCTCAAGACCGCTATCAGCCAGGGCGCCAAGCGGGGCCTCTTCTCCAACGAGGCCGGCATGGGCTCCACCCCCCACGCCCACGCCCTGGCCAACGTGGCTGAGCCCCACGATCAGGGCGTGGTGGCTATGATCGGCGTGTTCATCGACACTTTCGTGGTGCTGACCCTCAACGCCCTGGTCATCATCTCCACCATGTACACCCCGGGCGGGATCCTGGCGGGGGGCTATACCGACACCGTAGCCGCCACCATCGATAACACCAACCTGGCCCAGACGGCTTTCGGCACCGTCTTCGGCAGCACCCTGGGCGCCATGTTCGTGGCGGTGTGCCTGTTCTTCTTTGCATTTTCCACCATCCTGGGCTGGAATCTCTTCGGCAAGATCAACGTGGTGTATCTCTTCGGCCGCAAGGCTTCTGTGGTGTACACGGTGATCGCCCTGGTGTTCATCTTCCTGGGCACCGTCACTTCCAGCGACCTGGTGTGGGGCCTCTCCGACATGTTCAACCAGCTGATGGTCATTCCCAACGTCATCGCCCTCTTTGCGCTGACCAAGATGGTGGTGAGCGCCGTCCGGGGCGGAGAACTCCGCAAGTGACCTGCTGTTTTTGTACGCAAAACACCGCTGTCCGTATGGGACGGCGGTGTTTTTTTGAAGAGGACCCTCCGGTTCTGCTATTTCAGGTGCCGGAAGACGGGGCCGGGGCTTCCGGAGGGAAGAGAATGTCCTCTCCGTAGGGCAGGGTGAATGCCGGGATCCCCTCCCGTGCCGGAGCGATGGCGTACATGGGGTAGAAGAAGACCAGGCCTTCCTCCGTCAGATAGTAGTTCCGGGGACTGAAGCGACGCCGCAGATCCCGCCGCAGGCTTTCCCGGTAGCGGCTGATCCCCGCCCGTTCCCTGCGCAGGGCCTCCGCCTCCGCGGCGGATAAAAGCCTCCGTTTCCAGCCGCTGCGGCGGGGGAAAAAGTCGGCCAGGGCGGCGGGATATCCGCTGTTCAGATCCCAGGTGTCTCCCCGGCGAAGCAGGAAGTCCTGCCCCGGCAGGGTGTGTTCCCGCACCTGGGTATAAAGACTCCAGAATCCGTGGGCGTTGTAGGTGATCTCGTAGGACAGTTCCGCCTGGAACTCCGGCAGGGGGCGGCTCTCCGCCAGGGCGGCCCTGGCCTCCGACTGGGCCATGGGGAGCAGCGTCCTTTGGCAGTACCGAAGGAAGGCGCGCCCTTGCAGCCGGTAGTACCGGCGAATGCGGCGGCAGACGGCGTTGAGGGCGGGAACCGGTTCCGGCAGGGAGACAGAGGCCCGGAGCACGGGGATGTCCGACTCCGTCCATTCCCGGTGGATGGTAAAGGGTTCCGTACGCAGATGTTCCAGGTGGGTTTTCATATTGGCCCGCTCCTTCCAGAGGCAAAAATCGCCTTCGGGCCAGCATATGAGGAAAGACGGGCCCCGGTTCCGGCGAAATGCCTGATTGAGCCCGGAAAATTTTACTGCTGGGGCTATTTACTTTCACACAGTACAATGTTAAAATACAACTGAACTGCAAAGGGGCCCCGTGGTATGCCTGCGGGGCTGCTTGTTTGATGTGACGGAATATGCGTGGAGGTTATAATGGTCAAGATCGGAAAGAAAGAGAAGAACGATCAGCTGTACAAGGCGATTTTGCAGCTGAAGGATGAGCAGGAGTGCTACGAGTTTTTTCAGGATCTTTGCACGGTTTCCGAGCTGCGGGCCATGGAGCAGCGGTTCGAAGTGGCGTCGTTGCTGGACGACGGCATGATCTATAACGATATTCTGGAGCGCACCGGCGCCTCCAGCGCCACCATCAGCCGGGTGAACCGGTCTTTGAGCTACGGTACCGGCGCCTATGCCAAGATCTTTGAGCGGATGAAGGGGAAGAAGCAGTGAGCAGTTACGAGGCTCTGGCCTCCAGCTATGATGCCCTGACAGAGGATGTGGGATACCTTCGCCGGGCAGACTATCTGGAGCGGCTGTTCCAAAAGAGCGCCATCCCGGTGGAGACGGTGCTGGACCTGGCCTGCGGTACCGGCACCATGGCATGGCTGCTGGCCGGCCGGGGCTATCAGGTGACGGCTACCGACGCCTCGGAGGAGATGCTCACCCAGGCTATGAACAAGGCGGCGGCTCTTGCGGGGCAGCCGCCCCTGTTTGTGTGCCAGTCCATGCCCCGGCTGCGCCTGCCGGAGCCGGTGGACGCCGCCATCTGTACGCTGGACGCCGTCAACTACCTAACCCGGACGGCGGATCTTAAGGAGACACTGCGGCGGGTGTACCGGGCATTGAAGCCCGGCGGCGCCTTTATTTTCGATGTGAACACCCCATACAAGCTCCAGCGGATGGACGGGCAGATGTATATGGACGAGACGGAGGAGAGCTTTTGCTGCTGGCGGACGTTTTTCTCCCCCAAGACCAAGATCTGCACCTACCAGGTGGATCTGTTCCGCCTGCGCCAGGACGGGGCCTGGGATCGGGACTTTGAAGAGCACCGGGAACGGGCCTGGAGCCGGGAGGAGCTGGAGACCTATCTTGCCGAGTCCGGGTTCCGGGACATCACGGTGACCGGAGATCTCACCCGCCGCCCGCCAAAGCCGGAGGAGGATCGCTGGATCCTCCGGGCCGTGCGGCCCCTGCCGTGAAACGGACGCACCCAACCACAAAAGAGGAGTATTTTCAATGATGAGCGATCAACTGATTCGTGCCATCAGCAAGGATGGCTTTGTAAAGGCTACGGCGGTCTCCACCCGGGGATTGACGGAACGGGCCCGGCAGATCCACAAGACGCTGCCGGTGGCAACTGCCGCCCTGGGGCGCACCTTGGCGGCGGCGTCCATGATGGGCAATGCCCTGAAGGAGGACGGTGCCAGCGTCACGCTGCAGATCAAGGGCGGCGGACCCCTGGGGACGCTGCTGGCGGTGTCGGATAACCAGGGCAACGTCCGGGGCACCGTGGATCATCCCGAGGTGGATCTGCCCCTGCGCAGCGACGGGAAGCTGGACGTGGGCACTGCTGTTGGCACAGAGGGTACCCTGACCGTTATTCGGGACCTGAACATGAAAGAGCCTTATGTGGGCAGCGTGGGCCTTTTGGGAGGCGAGATCGCCGAGGACCTGGCGGCCTATTTTGTGGAATCCGAGCAGATTCCCACCGCCTGCGGCCTGGGTGTGCTGGTGGACCGGGACCAGAGCGTGCTCTCCGCCGGCGGCTACCTCATCCAGCTGCTGCCCGGCGCCGGGGAGAATGTGATTGCCCGGGTGGAGGGCGGCGTCATGGCCGCCGGTTCCGTGACGGGGCTGCTGCAGGAGAACAGCGACCCGGAGGCCATGCTGCGCAAGGTGCTCTCGGATTTTGAGATCGACGTGCTGGAGCGCAGCCCCATCGAATACCGCTGCTACTGCAGCCGGGAGCGGATGGAGCGGGCCCTCATCAGCATGGGGCCGGCGGAGCTCAAGTCCCTCATCGACGATCAGGGGGAGGCGGAGCTCACCTGCCGCTTCTGCGACAATGTCCAGCACTTTACCCGGGAACAGCTGGAGGCCATGCTGGCGGGCATGAGAAAAAAATAAAAAACTTTTGAAAAAACCGTTGACAAAAGGGACTGCTTTGCATATAATAATTTTTGCCGTCTGACGAAAGCGGCAATCGGGGAGCATAGCTCAGCTGGTTAGAGCACCTGCCTTACAAGCAGGGGGTCACTGGTTCGAGTCCAGTTGTTCCCACCACCTTGACTTTCCGCAAGGAAGTTGTTATTATATGGCCCGGTAGTTCAGTTGGTTAGAACGCTAGCCTGTCACGCTAGAGGTCGACGGTTCGAGCCCGTTCCGGGTCGCCATCTCCAACGAGATGGGTTCCCATCTCGTTGGTCCCCTCGGGGTTGAAATTCCCCAACCGCGCCCCTTGGCGCGGGAAAGATTTGCCCAGATAGCTCAGTTGGTAGAGCAGAGGACTGAAAATCCTCGTGTCGCT
>NZ_DAWBAJ010000030.1:0-26127 GCF_052306735.1 Dysosmobacter sp.
CGCCGCCTGGGCATGAAGCACGTAATCTGCGTGCCGGAGCAGATGGTCATTGACGGCAACTTCCCCACGGTGGCCTCCCCCAACCCGGAGAATCCCGAGGGGTTCTATCTGGCAGTGGACCTGGCCAAGGCCAACGGCGCCGACTTCATCCTGGGCTCCGACCCCGACGCCGACCGGGTGGGCATCATGGTCAAAACCAGTGACGGCCAGTTCCGGGTAATCTCCGGCAACCAGACGGGCGTGCTGCTGCTGGACTATCTCATCGGCGCCAAGCGCCGCACCGGCAAGATGCCGGAAAACCCCGTGGCCCTGAAGACCATCGTCACCACGGAGATGGCCCGGAAGGTGGCCGAGGACAACGGCCTCAAGTGCTACGATACCTTCACCGGCTTCAAGTTCCTGGCGGAGAAGAAGGACAAACTGGAAGCCTCCGGCGAGGGGGAGGTCATCTTCTCCTATGAGGAGAGCTACGGCTACATGCTGGGCGACTACGTCCGGGACAAGGACGCCGTGTCCGCCAGCGTGGAGCTCACCGAAATGGCTGCCTGGTATGCCTCTCAGGGCATGACCCTTTACGACGCGATCCAGGCCCTCTACAAGAAGTACGGCTACTTCGCCGAGAAGACCCACAACCTGGTGATGCCCGGTCTGGACGGACTCAAGGATATGGCCAACCTCATGAAGAGCCTGCGGGAGAATCCCCCCGCTGAGATCTCCGGCGTCCGGGTGGCTGTCCGCAAGGACTACGCCGACGGCTCCGTCATCGACTGCGCCACCGGTGAAAAGACCACCATGGAGCTCAGCGGCTCCAACGTGCTGCGCTTTGAGATGGCCGACGGCACCTCCGTCATCGTCCGACCCTCCGGCACGGAGCCCAAGATCAAGGTGTACATCCTCACCCGGGGTGCCGACGCCGCCGCCTGCGAGGCCAATCTGGAGACCTACGGCCAGTGGGTGGCCAGCCTGAAAAAGTAAACTGTTTCATAATATGGGGACCGGCCTGACGGCCGGTCCCCCTGATTTTGTATACCTGAAAAAATGGGCAATTTTATTCTTGACATATGTTCAAAACGGTATATAATGGGCATATGTCAAGAATTAAGGAGGGACATTGCTTGCCGCGAAATGCCAAATGCCGCCGGGTCTGCCAGATGCCGGCCCACTGCCGCTTTTCCCCGGAACAGCCTGGGGCGCAGGAGGCAGTCGTTCTGACGGTGGAGGAATACGAGGCCGTGCGCCTCATGGACTACCTGGGCTACAACCAGGAGGACGCCGCTGTCCAGATGGGCGTGGCCCGCACCACGGTACAGCGGATCTACGCCCAGGCCCGGCAGAAGCTCTCGGTCTTTCTGGTGGAAGGCCGTCCCCTGACCATCGGCGGCGGCAGCTACACCCTGTGTCCCCGGCGGGAGGGGCAGGGCTGTGGCGGATGCCACGGCGGTGGATGTCACGCCTCAATGAGAAAGGATGCGTCAACATGAAAATCGCAGTTACCTATGAAAATGGACAGGTCTTCCAGCACTTCGGCCACACGGCCCAGTTCAAACTCTACGACGTGGAAAACGGCGCCGTGGTCTCCTCCAAGGTGGTGGACACCAACGGCAGCGGCCACGGCGCTCTGGCGGGCTTCCTGGCAGCCAACGGCGTGGACAGCCTCATCTGCGGCGGCATCGGAGGCGGTGCCCAGATGGCCCTGGCCGAGGCCGGCATCCAGCTGTACGCCGGATGCTCCGGCGACGCCGATGCGTGTGTCGCCCAGCTGCTGGCGGGCACCCTTCAGTTCGCTCAGGTGGCCACCTGTGACCACCATCACGGGGAGGAGCACACCTGCGGCGATCACGGCTGCGGCAGCCACGACCACGCCTGCGGCCACCACTGCTGAGGGTCTTCCCATCTCTCCCATTTGCACAAGACGCGCCCTGCAACGGGCGCGTCTTTTTTGCGGTGCCGGAACGAGGTTGGTCATTTTGGAGAAAGCCGCCCCATGACGCCGGCTCTTTTTGTAAGGGCACGGGCAGAAAATCCGTTGACAAGAAGGAGGATTTCCGTTAGTATAATGTGTTGACCGAAGACAAAGAGGAAGGAGTTTTTACATGGGTTTGCTGCTGACCGGCGGGTTCGTCTTCCGCAACGGACGCTTTGAAAATCTCGACGTTGCCATCGACCAGGGCCGTATTGTTTCCATTTCTCCCTCCCTTCCCCGGGAAGGCTTTTCCGTAATTGAATTACAAGACCGTTTCATTGTTCCAGGTTTCGTTGATGTCCATGTTCATCTTCGGGAGCCTGGTTTTTCTTATAAAGAGACCATTGCATCCGGCACCGCGGCGGCGGCC
The DNA here is from genome assembly GCF_052306735.1 of Dysosmobacter sp. Lineage (NCBI taxonomy): Bacteria > Bacillati > Bacillota > Clostridia > Eubacteriales > Oscillospiraceae > Dysosmobacter > Dysosmobacter sp. Next base: position 2,334 of record NZ_DAWBAJ010000030.1, read on the forward strand.
GCCGGCGGCTACACCGCCGTGTGCGCCATGCCCAACCTCAAGCCCGTGCCAGAGAGCCGGGAGACCCTCCAGGCGGAGCTGAGCGCCATTGCCCGCAGTGCCCGGGTCCACGTCTATCCTTACGGCGCCATCACCTGCGGCGAACAGGGTACCGCCCTGGCGGACCTTGCCGCCATGGCGCCGGATGTTGCCGGCTTCTCCGATGACGGCCGGGGCGTCCAGTCCCGGGAGATGATGCGGGAGGCCATGCTCCTTGCCAAAAAACTGGACAAGCCCATCGTGGCCCACTGCGAGGATGAATCCCTGCTGACCCGTGGCTGGTGCGTCCACGACGGAGACTACGCCCGCGCCCACGGCCTCACCGGAAACAATCCCGAAAGCGAGTGGCGCCAGGTGGAACGGGACATCCAGCTGGTACGGGAGACCGGGTGCCGCTACCACGTCTGCCACATCTCCACCAAGGAGAGCGTGGACCTCATCCGCCAGGCCAAGGCGGAAGGGCTCCCCGTCACCTGCGAGACGGGCCCCCACTACCTGGTACTGTGCGACACAGACCTGCGGGATGACGGCGGCTTCCGCATGAATCCCCCCATCCGCTCCGCCGCCGACCGGGATGCCCTGCTGGCGGGACTGCTGGACGGCACCGTGGACTGCATCGCAACGGACCACGCCCCCCACAGCGCGGAGGAAAAGTCCCGGGGCCTGGCGGGAAGCCTCAACGGCATCGTGGGGCTGGAGACCGCTTTCCCGGTGCTCTACACCCAGCTGGTGGAAACCGGCATCGTCCCTCTGGAGCTGATCTTGGACCGGCTGTGCGTCCGGCCCCGGAAGATCTTCGATCTCCCCGGCGGGGAGATCACCGAGGGCGCCGAAGCGGATCTCACCGTGCTGGATCTAAACCGCCCCCACATCATCGATCCCGCCACGTTCCGCTCCATGGGCCGGGCCACCCCCTTTGCCGGGTGGGGCGTCAGCGCCGCCGTGGCCATGACCATCTGCGGCGGTGAACCCGTATACGCCGATCTGAATCGACAGGAGGACGTTCTATGAAACAATCCCTCTTTACCCTGGAACACACCCGCCAGCTCACCGCCGACACCTATGAGCTGGTGCTCTCCGGAGATACCTCCGCCATCACGGCTCCGGGCCAGTTCGTGAACATCGAGCTCCCCGGAAAGTTCCTGCGCCGCCCCATCTCCATCTGCAACTGGACCAAAGAGGGCGCGCTGATGCTGCTGGTGAAAGTGGTGGGTGACGGCACGAAACAGCTGGTGCGCTGCGTCCCCGGCACAGAATTGGATGTGCTCAGCGGCCTGGGCAACGGCTTTGACCTGACCCAGGCGGGGGAGCACCCCATCCTTCTGGGCGGCGGCATCGGCATCGCCCCCCTGTACGGCCTGGCCCAGCGGATGCTCCAAGCTGGCATGACCCCCACCGTGGGTCTTGGCTTCCGGTCCCAGGCGGACGCCTTCTACCTGGAGGAGTTCGGCGCTCTGGGCTGCCGGCTGATGGTGGCCACCGAGGACGGCTCCCTGGGTACCCGTGGTTTCGTAACGGACATCGCCCGGAACGTCCCGGAGTGTGACTATGTCCTTTGCTGCGGCCCTCTGCCCATGCTCAAGGCCGTCCACGCCCTGCCTCAGCTCACCGGCGGACAGTTCAGCTTCGAGGCCCGCATGGGCTGCGGCTTCGGCGCCTGCGTGGGCTGCTCCGTCCCCACCGTCCAGGGCACCAAGCGGGTGTGCAAGGACGGCCCCATCCTGTACAAGGAGGAGATCGTATGGTAGACCTCTCTGTTTCCCTGGCGGGCATCCCGCTGAAAAACCCCGTGATCCCCGCCTCCGGTACCTTCGGCTACGGCCGGGAGTACGCGGAACTCTATGATCTGAACATCCTGGGGAGCTTTTCCTGGAAGGGCACCACCCGCGATGCCCGTCCCGGCAACCCCCAGCCCCGCATCGCTGAAACGGAGAGCGGCATGCTCAACGCCGTGGGTCTCCAGAACCCCGGCATCGACGCGGTGATTGCCGAAGAGGTTCCCAACATTGCAAAGCTCTTCCAGGGTCCCGTCATCGCCAACATCGGCGGCTTTTCCCTGGAAGAATATGCCGACAACTGCCGCAAACTGGAGGGCTGCGACCAGGTGGGGATTCTGGAGGTAAACATCTCCTGCCCCAACGTCCACGCCGGCGGCCAGAACTTCGGCTCTGATCCCAAGAGCGCTGCGGCGGTGACCAAAGCCGTGAAAGCCGCCACGAAAAAACCGGTTTTCATGAAACTCTCTCCCAATGTCACGGACATCGCCCAGATTGCCAAAGCCTGTGCCGACGCGGGAGCCGACGGCATCTGCCTCATCAACACGCTGCTGAGTATGCGCATCGACCTGAAAACCAAGCGGCCTTTGCTGGCCAACCGCACCGGCGGCCTCTCCGGCCCCGCTGTGTTCCCGGTGGCAGTGCGGATGATCTGGGACGTGTACGAAGCCGTGAAGCTCCCCATCATCGGCTGCGGCGGCGTTGCCTCCGCCCAGGATGTGTGCGAGATGATGCTCGCCGGGGCCTCCGCCGTGGAGGTGGGCGCCGCCAATCTCCGGGACCCCTATGCCTGCAAGACCATCATTGAAGACCTGCCCGCTGTGTGTGAGCAGCTGGGCGTTACCAAAATTTCTGAACTGACAGGAGGCGCGCACCATGCGTAAAGACGTTATCATCGCCCTGGATTTCCCCACTCTGGAAGAGACCCTGGCCTTTTTGGACCGCTTCCCCGCCGGGGAAAAGCCCTTTGTGAAGATCGGCATGGAGCTCTTTTACGCCGAGGGCCCGGAGGCCGTGCGGCAGATCAAGGCACGGGGCCACAAGATCTTCCTGGACCTGAAGCTCCACGATATCCCCAACACCGTCAAGCGGGCCATGAACGTCCTCTCCCGGCTGGATGTGGACATGGTGAACCTCCACGCCGCCGGTGCCTCTGAGATGATGAAGGGCGCCCTGGAGGGCCTCACCCGGCCCGACGGAACCCGCCCCCTTCTCATCGCCGTCACCCAGCTGACTTCCACCGATGCCGCCGCGCTGAAAAATGAGCTGCTCATCGATGTGCCCATGGCGGAGACCGTCCTCTCCTATGCCAAGAACGCCGCCAACTCCGGTCTGGACGGCGTGGTGTGCTCTCCCCTGGAGGCCGCCCTGGTGAAGGAGCGCTGCGGCGCGAACTTCCTCACCGTCACCCCCGGTATCCGCTTCGCCGACAGTGCCGTGGGCGATCAGAAGCGCATCATGACCCCGGAGAAAGCGGGCAAGTCCGGCTGTGACTACATCGTGGTAGGCCGCCCCATCACCCAGGCGGAGGATCCCGTGGCCGCCTACCGCCGGGCCGTGAAGGACTTCTTGGGCTGAGCACCCAGTCCTTCCAATCACTTCGTATTCTATCTTAGGAGGATTTTGATATGAATCAGGAACAGACCATCGCCCATGACCTGCTCTCCATCGGAGCGGTCTTTCTGCGGCCGGACGAGCCCTTTACCTGGGCCAGCGGCATCAAGAGCCCCATCTACTGCGATAACCGCCTCACCCTCACCGCACCTGCCGTCCGCACCCACGTGGAGGAGGGGCTGGTGGACCTCATCTGCAAGCACTATCCCGACGTGGAAGTCCTGATGGGCACCTCCACCGCCGGTATTGCCCACGCCGCTATCGTGGGCCATCTCATGGGTCTGCCCATGGGCTATGTCCGCTCCGGCAACAAGGACCACGGCCGCGGCAACCGCATCGAGGGCAAGCTGGAAGCAGGACAGAAGGTCGTGGTGGTGGAGGACCTGATCTCCACCGGCGGAAGCTGCATCGAAGTGGTGGAGGCCCTGCGGGAGGCCGGCGCCGAGGTGCTGGGCATCGTGTCCATCTTCACCTACGGGCTCCAGAAGGGTCTGGACCGTCTGGCCGCCGCCCATGTCACCAACTACTCCCTGTCCAACTTCGACGCTGTGTGCCAGGTGGCCGCTGACGAGGGCAAGATCCGCCCCGAGGACATCGAGCGCCTCAAGAAGTTCCGTGCCAATCCCTCCGACGAAAGTTGGATCCGCTGAACCGAGAAAGGAGATACCATGCCCCGTAATATCATCGACATTGTGGATCTGTCCACAGAGGAGATCGATCAGCTGATCGCCACTGCTGAGGACATCATCGCAAACCCCGTGAAATATCAGAACGCCTGCGCCCACAAGCAGCTGGCAACGCTGTTCTTCGAGCCCTCCACCCGTACCCGGTTGTCCTTCGAGTCCGCCATGCTGGCTCTAGGCGGCAGCGTGCTGGGCTTCTCCGAGGCCAGCTCCAGCTCCACCGCCAAGGGCGAGACCGTGGGCGACACCATCCACACCGTCAGCTGCTATGCCGACATCATCGCCATGCGCCACCCCAAGGAGGGCGCTCCCTTCGCCGCCGCCATGCACAGCGAAGTGCCCATCATCAACGCCGGCGACGGCGGCCACAACCATCCCACCCAGACCCTGACGGACCTTTTGACCATCCACCGGGAAAAGGGCCGCCTGAGCAACTTCACCATCGGCTTCTGCGGCGACCTGAAGTTCGGCCGCACTGTCCACTCTCTGGTGAACGCCCTGAGCCGCTACGAGAACATCAACTTCGTCCTCATCTCCCCCCTGGAACTCAAACTCCCCCGCTATGTCAAGGAGGAGGCCCTGAAGAAGAAGGGCATTCCCTACACCCAGACCACCGATCTGGAGTCCGTCATTCCCCAGCTGGACATCCTGTACATGACCCGCGTCCAGAAGGAGCGCTTCTTCAATGAGGAGGATTACCTGCGTTTGAAGGACAGCTACATCCTCACCCCGGAGAAGCTGGAAAACGCCAAGGCGGATCTGTCCATCCTTCATCCCCTGCCCCGTGTCAATGAGATCTCCGTGGCGGTGGACAAGGATCCCCGCGCCGCCTACTGGAAACAGGTGAAAAACGGCAAGTACATCCGTATGGCGCTGATTATGAAGCTGCTGGGCATCCAGGTTTAAGGAGGTTTGCATCTATGAATATCGACAGCATCCAAAACGGCGTGGTCCTGGACCACATTCAGGCCGGCAAGAGCATGGACATCTACAAGTACCTGCACCTGGACGAGCTGGACTGCTCCGTGGCCATCATTAAGAACGTCCGCAGCGGCCGGATGGGCAAGAAGGACATCATCAAGATCGACTCCCCCATGGAGGTGGATCTGGACGTGCTGGGCTACATTGACGCCAACATCACCGTCAACGTCATCCGGGACGGCAAGCGGGTGGCCAAGAAGCATGTGGAGCTTCCCAAGAAGCTGGTGAACATCATCCGCTGCAAGAACCCCCGCTGCATCACCATGGCCGAGCCCCAGCTGGACTCCATCTTCCTGCTCAGCGACGCCGAGAAGCACACCTATCGCTGCGCTTACTGCGAAACTGCTACCGATAAGAAGTTCTGAGCTGGCAACCAAATGCCCTCCGCCCATCAGGCGGAGGGCATTTTGCATGTCAGGAAAGTTTTCCTGCATATCCAAAAAATATTTGAAATTTTTGTTGCATTTTTGAGAAAATCGGCGTATACTCCACCAGGAATCCCACGGAGAGGAAGTTGTCTCGTGAAGAAACATGTTGGAGCCGCTGTCCGGCGCTATCTGACGGTGGCCGCGCTGGCCTGCGTGATGGGTGTGAGCTACGAGCTGTTCGTCTTTCCCAATGCCTTTGCCCCGGCGGGCATCAACGGCATTGCCACCATGGTGCAGTACCTGTTCCACATCAGCATCGGCTACCTGTCCCTCATCATCAACATCCCGCTGATCCTGCTGGCCTGGACGAAGCTGGATCCCGATTTTGCCCGCAAAAGCCTGCTCTTTGTGCTGGTGTTCTCCGCCGTGACATTGGTACTGGGCCATATGGATCTCAGCGGCATCGCCTACGACACCGGCTCTTCCGCCATTCTGGGCCCCGTGGCCGCCGGTGTGGTCAGCGGTGCCGTATACGGCCTGGTGATCCGGTGCAACGGCTCCACCGGCGGCACGGACATCGTGGCTGCCTGGGTACACAAGCTGCATCCGGAGGCCAGTCTGGTGTGGGTGATCTTCGCCCTGAACGCCTCTGTGGCGGTACTCTCCTTTTTCGTCTACGGCTATCAGTTTGAGCCGGTGATTTTGTGCCTTATCTACTGCTACTTAAGCTCCCGCATCAGTGACGGTATCCTCAAGGGCGGCAAGAGCGCCCTGAAATTCGAGGTGGTCACCCGCCACGCCCCGGAGCTTTCCGCCCGGCTCTTGCAGGAGCTCCACCACGGCGTCACGGTGCTGCCCGCCCAGGGCATGTACTCCGACACCCCCCGGGCCCTGCTGATCTGCGTGGTGAACCGCCACCAGATCGTCCGGTTCCAGGAGATCCTGCGCCAGTTCCCGGACACCTTTGCCTACGTCTCCAGCGTCAACGAGACACTGGGTAATTTCAAACACATCAACGGATAACATGGAAAAGGGAACGGGGAACGTTTAAAACGTTCCCCGTTCCCTTTGCTTATGCCTGGGCAAAAAGCGGCGTGGACAGGTACCGCTCCCCACTGTCCGGCAGCAGGGCCACAATGGTCTTGCCCCGGTTCTCCGGCCGGGCGGCCACCTTGGATGCCGCCCACAACGCAGCGCCGGAGGTGATGCCCGCCAGGATCCCCTCCTGCCGGGCCAGCTCCCGGCCCGCCGTATAGGCGTCCTCCTCCCAGACGGGAAGGACCTCGTCTACCACAGAACGGTCCAGGTTCTCCGGTACGAAGTTGGCCCCGATGCCCTGGAGGCCGTGGGGGCCGGCGTGGCCCTGAGAGAGCAGCGGCGAGGCGGCGGGCTCCACCGCAACCACCTGCACCGAGGGTTTGTGGGCCTTCAGATACCGCCCCACACCGGTGACGGTACCGCCGGTGCCCACGCCTGCTACAAAGATGTCCACGGTGCCCTCCGTGTCCTCCCAGATCTCCGGGCCGGTGGTCAGTTCATGGGCCTCGGGGTTGGCAGGATTGTCAAACTGGCCCGCCAGGATGCTGCCGGGGGTGGACGCGTGAAGGGCCTCCGCCCGGTCCACCGCCCCCTGCATGCCCTCTGCCCCCGGCGTCAGGACGATCTCGGCGCCGTAAGCGGCGATCAGCGCCCGCCGTTCTACGCTCATGGTATCCGGCATGGTGAGGATCACCCGGTATCCCTTGGCGGCTCCCACCGCCGCAAGGCCGATGCCGGTGTTGCCGGAGGTGGGTTCAATGATGGTGCCGCCGGGGCGCAGGCTGCCCGCCTCCTCCGCCCGCCGGATCATGTTGGCCGCCACCCGGTCTTTGGCGCTGCCGGCAGGGTTCATCCCCTCCAGCTTCACCAGAAGCCGCACCGGCAGGTCGTGCCGGCAGGTGTAGCCGCTCAGTTCCAGCAGCGGGGTATGTCCGATCAGATCCAAAATGCTCCGGCAAATGTTCATGGGTAAGGCCTCCCTTTTAGAATGAACCCATCATACATCTCTCCCGTCCGGTGCGCAACGGAAAAAATCACAAAAGTGCGGAAAAATTACGGCATTCTCCCAAGGAAAAGAGGCGCCGGAACCGGCGCCTCTTTGATTGGCTTCCAGACATCCCACTGGGGACAACAGGGCTCAGCAGCCGCAGCTGTCGGCACAGGCAATGGAGGGCTCTCCGGTGGTCATGGTGACACCGTAGCGAACCGGGATGGACACGCACACCTGCTGGGTCAGCACCACGGTGCAGCTGGAACCACACTCATTGGTGGTGCAGGTGACACTGGGGCCGCCCTGGCAGGTAACGGTGGGAGTGCCCATAACGGCGGTGGGAGAGAGAACCACGGGAGCGGCTACATTCACGCACTGAGTACTGACTTTGCTGCAGCCGCCGGTGGGGCAGCTGTCTTCCGGCTGATAAGGTAAAATGGGCTCGTGCTCATAGGCTTCACTGATACGCAAAGCAATTCCCTCACTTCTTTGGGATTGCGCCGGGCCGGAGCCCGGCGCATCCCATCCTATGCAGCACTGCGCCGCGGCGCGCCTGTCAATCCAGGGTACGGCGAAATTCCTCCAGCGTATTCACCAGCGCGTCCCGCTCCCTCGGCGTGCAGAAAGCCGCCCGGGCCGCCGCTATCTGGCACGCCGCCAGAGCCTTCCGGGACATGCCCGCAAACTCCGCCGCCCGGCGCAGTTCTTCCGTCAGCGTCAGTCCTCCCAGGAAGGTGGGGTCGTCCCGGTTCAACGTTACCACCACCCCGGCATCCAGCAGGCGCCGCAGAGGATGCTCCGCCGGATTCCGGTAGAGAAGAGCCAGGTTGGAACTCAGGCACACGTTCAGGGGCACACGCTCCGCTGCCAGACGCGCCAGCAGAGCCGGATCCTCCGCTCCCCGGACGCCGTGATCCAGGCGATCCGCTCCCAACAGATCCAGGGCGTCCCGGACTCCCTCAGGGCCGGAACTCTCCCCGGCGTGGACGGTACGGCCAAATCCCGCCGCGCCGGCAGCCGCAAAAGCCGGGGCAAACCGCTCCCCGGTCCGGCCGGAGAGGGCCTCATTGCCGTCGATGGACAAGCCCACCAGCCGGGGTGTGCGGCAGCGGACCATCTCCTCCACCAGAGCCATGGCTTCCCCGGCGCTCTGGGTGCGGGAGAGGGAGAGGGTAAAGCGGCAGTCGGTGCCGCCGCCAGCCTGGCCCCGGTCAAAGCCCGCTGTTACCGCGGCAATGATCTGGGGGACGGTGAACTGGGGCCAGTGGGTGGGATTGAGGATCGTCTCCGCATAGAGGATGTTTTCCCGGCGGCTTTCCCGGGAAAACCGCTCCGCCACCTCCGAGAGCTCTGCCTCTGTCCCTACATAAGAGCATATCTTGTCCAAAAAGGCCAAGAAATCACTCAAATCCTCCGCAGAACAGTGGTACAGCTCCGCCGCAGGCCGGGGCAGGGATCTCCCCTGCGCGGCCGCGAACCGCTCCAGCATCTCCCCCGGCATGGTGGACTCCAGATGGACATGCAGCTCGATCTTGGGCAATCGGGCCAAAAATGCCGTCAATTCTTCCATATGAAACTCCTTTTCCAGACACCGTCTCCCCAAGTGGGAGCAAAGATTTTCTCTGGTATCGTACCACAGAAATTTCTTTTCTGCACCCCCTTTTCTTTCCCTCCACGTATGTTATAATTTTGTTAAGAAATTACTTTTTGGCTTGACAGCCGGCAGAAAGGCGGAGCGTATGGACAGCAAGCAGGAGCAAAAGTTTCATGAATTGACCGAGGCCCCGGTGAGCAGGCTGATCTGCCGCCTGGCGCTGCCCTGTATCATCAGCATGCTGGTGACCGCCTTCTACAATATGGCGGACACCTTTTTCGTGGGTATGCTGAAAAGCCCCAGCGCCACCGGCGCCGTGGGCGTGGTGTTCTCCATGATGGCCATTATCCAGGCGGTGGGCTTCTTCTTCGGCCACGGTAGCGGCAACTTCATCTCCCGGGAACTGGGCAAGCAGAACACGGAAACCGCCTCCAACATGGCTGCCACCGGCTTTTTCGCCGCCCTGGCCACAGGCCTTCTCATCTGCGTGCTGGGCCAGATCTTCCTGGAGCCCCTGGCGCTGTTCCTGGGCTCCACCCCCACCATCCTCCCCTACTCCATGGACTATCTGGGGGTCATCCTCTACGGCGCCCCCTGGATGACCGCCTCCCTGGTGCTCAACAACCAGCTGCGCTTCCAGGGCAGCGCAGCCTACGGAATGGTGGGTATCGTCAGCGGCGCCGTCATCAACATCGGGTTGGATCCCCTGCTGATCTTCGTCTTTGACATGGGCATCGCCGGCGCCGCCTGGGCCACCATTATCAGCCAGCTCATCAGCTTCTGCCTGCTGCTGGTGGGCTGCACCCGGGGCGGAAACCTGCACATCCATATCTCCCGCGTCCAGCTCAAGTGGCCCTACTTCCGCACCATCATCCAGGGCGGGCTTCCCTCCCTGGCCCGGCAGGGCCTGGCCAGCGTGGCCACCATCTGCCTCAACCAGGCCGCCAAGCCCTATGGGGACACCGTCATCGCAGCATTGGGCATCGTACAGCGGATCATGATGTTCGGCGGTTCCGCCATGATCGGCTTCGGCCAGGGCTTCCAGCCGGTGTGCGGTTTCAACTTCGGCGCCCGGCTCTACCACCGGGTCCAGGAGGGCTTCTGGTTCTGCGTGAAGACCTCCGCCGCGTTTTTGCTGGCGGTAAGCGTGGTGGGCTTCGCCTTCGCCCCCCAGATCGTGGCGCTGTTCCAGGACGATCCCCAGGTGATCGCCTGCGGAAGCGCCGCCCTGCGCTTCCAGTGCATTACCTTCTGCTTCCAGAGCTGGATCGTCATGAGCAATATGATGCTCCAGACCATCGGGCGGACTGTCCCAGCCACTTTTGTGGCCATGGCCCGGCAGGGCATCTTCTTCATCCCCCTGGTGTGGATCCTCTCCACCGCTCTGGGTGTAACCGGCCTTCAGATCACCCAGTCCATCTCCGATCTCCTGACCCTGGCCTTCGCCATTCCCATCCAACGCAAAGTCCTGCGGGAACTGAGCAACTCCTGACGGCTTTTTTTCGTCCCCTCTGCGGTCTCATTCCACCGCTGAGGGGATTTTTTAACAGATTTTTCGCAAACGTTTGATTTTTTGCTGTAAAAAACAGACAGCCGCACCTTGTCTCTTTTGTCTATAATATCGAAATATATTCTGTAAAAAATGTTTTCTATTGACAAATCAAACAGTGGATTTCATAATGGAATCATACCTGAGAAGATGAAATCTGGCTTTTCTTTCAGTTCTTTTTGAAAACGTTTGCGTTAAAGCTCGAAAGGGGAATTGTTGTGGAAGCTTCCTTCTGGATCCTGACGGGCATGGTGTTCGTGTTCACCTATGTCAACGGCTTCCACGACGGATGCAATGTGGTGGCTACGCTGATCGCCAGCCGCGCCATGCGCCCCAAGCCAGCTCTGGCCTGGGCCGCGGCGGTGGAATTCCTCTCCCCGTTTTCCATCCTGGTGATCGGCTCCAGCGTGTCCGACACCATCAAAAAACTGGTGGGTGAGACCTACTATACCGCCTCCGATGCCCAGGGGACCGCCCTTGCATTCATTACCGCAGGGATCCTGGCGGCAATCTTATGGAACCTGACCACCTGGCGCTTCGGCATCCCTGCCTCCTCCTCCCACGCCCTCATCGGCGGCGTAGTGGGAGCCGGCATCACGGCTTTCGGCACCGGCGCCATCTCCTGGAACTACTTCTGGGGAAAAGTGGTGCTGATGATCTTCCTGACCCCGGCCATCAGCTTTGTAGCGGGCTTTTTGATCCTGCGGCTCTTGCTGCTTTTGACCCGGCACGCCACGGTGGGCGTCAACAAGTTCTTTACATACGCCCAGTGGGTCAACATGACTTTCCTGGCTTTCAATCACTCCTACAATGACTCTCAAAAGTCCATCGGCATCATTCTGATTCTCATGGGCATTTACGGGACCGAATCCACCGGTATCCCCGTGTGGGCCATCGTCTGCGCGGCGGCCTGCCTGGCCTGCGGCATCGCCTTCGGCGGGTTCAAGATCATCAAAACCGTGGGCACCGAGATCTACAAGGTACAGCCCATTCACTCCTTTGCCTCCCAACTGGCGGCAGGCAGCGTGATCCTGGGAGCTTCCCTGGTGGGCGCGCCGGTATCCGCCAGCCAGATCGTCTCCTCGTCCATCATGGGCGTGGGATCCGCCCAGCGCTACAAGGCGGTTCACTGGGCGGTGGCCGGACGCATCCTGGCCTCCTGGTTTATCACCATCCCCATCGCAGGGACGCTGGGCGGCATATTGTTCCTGCTATTGTCATTGATTTTCTGATGAGAGGGAGCTGACTTCCATGTTCAAGCGAAAAGAAAGTCTTAATTTCTACAGTCTGCTCATCAAGCAGGCTGAGGTGATCCGGGACGCCGTGGCGGCCCTGTGCGCTTACTGTCAGGAGCCCACCAAGGAGCGGGGTGACTTTGTCAAGGTCAAGGAAAAAGAGGCCGACGCCGTCCGGCGGGAACTGGTGGAGGACATCAACCGCACCTTCATCACCCCCATCGACCGGGACGACCTCTACCGCCTCTCCACCTCCATCGACGATCTGGCGGACTACGCCTGGACTACCGTTAAGGAACTGCGCATTTATGAGATCCAGCCGGACAATCACCTGATCACCATGTCCAACACGCTGCTGGATATGGCCAACGGCCTGCTGACGTGCATGGAAAATCTGGAGAAAAACCGCTCCAAGGTCTCCCAGGAGGCCACCCGGGTGAAAAAGCTGGAAAACACCTTGAATGTCCAATATCACAAGTCCATTGCCGAGCTCTTCGAATCCGACGACTTCAAGAAAATCCTCAAATACCGGGAGATCTACAGCCATATGAACCATGCCTCCGACAAGGGGGACGTCAGCGCCGATATCCTGCTGGATATCATCGTCAAGCTCTAACCGGTTTCCTCCTGGTACCCATGGTACCGTTTCTCCTTTCCTTCCTTGATCTGGGCCCGCGTTTTGGCAGAGACGCGGGCCCAGGCGCCGTCTGCATGAAAACACCTCCGGCCGGATCTCAACCGGCCGGAGGCGTTTTTTCTTCCAACATGGTTCAGACAGGCAGCAGCTCCCGCACAGAGGACAAAAGCGCCTCTCCGTCCCGGAGCACATGAACCCAGTCCGGATCCTGATATGCCACATATGTGCCGTCGCTTTCCACCAGCACCACCCGCAGCGTCTCATCGCCGCCCTGTATGCTGATTTCGATCATATCTGTAAAGCTGTGGGACCGCAGGCCGCCCCGGGGTACCCGGCTGCATTTGGCCTGGCGCAGCAGTTCGATCAGCGCATCGGTGTCCACATCCTCGCTGACTTCCCGTCCCTGATCGTACAGCGATGTGATCTGATATTCCGTCTCCTCATCCAGCAGCGGCTTTTTCAGGGAAAACAGCACCGCCCCCAGCACGGCCACCACTACAACGCCGATCAGAATGCGTACCTTCAGCGCAACCGCCTCCCCTCTTTTTATAATTGTGATAACTGTATTGTATGACGTTAGACGCTTTCCTGTCAAGGAAAAGCACCGCCGGAGCGGTGCTTTTCTCATTCGTAAAACGCCTTTTGATACTGCTCCACATCCGCCCGGCTGCCCCGGAAGGGGCCCGGCGTCTCCATCTTCAGGGAAACCAGCGCCGTAGCAGTCCGCAGGGCCGTGGGGATGTCTGCCGTCAAACGCTCGTTGATGTACCCGGCAAAGGTGGTGTCCCCCCGCCCGGTGCGGCCGGAGAGGTTCCGGGAACGGATGGGGCAGGTATAGATCTCCCGGCCGTCATAGACCAGCACCTCGGTGTTGTGGGTGATGAGCACCTCCCGGGCGCCCCAGTCATAGAGCATTTTGGCCGCCGCGGCCCGGTCATCGGTGCCGGTGAGGATCTCCGCCTCCGCCGCATCGGTCTTCAAAAAGCGGACATAGGGCAACAGCTCCCGCTTTTCCTTCCAGTCGTGATAGACCATGCCGCCGTTTTCCACCCAGCGGAGCATGCACTGGACATCAATGGCCACCATGGCCTTCTCGGCCGCAAAGGGGATCAGCTCATTGGGGATATCTCCCCCCACCAGACCCGCCAGGTGCCAGATGGCGGCGTCCACCTCCGGCACTTCCTCCGGCCGGTAGGGATCGATCACGCTGGAGACCGTGGAGGTACGCCGTTCCCGGTCCGCCGTGTGATAGACATTCTTGGTGACAAAGGAGCTCCGGCTCTCCAGAGGATAGACCGTCACATTGGGGGCCTGCGCAAAGGCTGCCGCCACATCCACCTGAGAGGGATTGGCCTTGGGCAGAACCGCGATCTTATGACCCAGATTGGCGGCGGCATAGCCGGAGTAATACACCGCACCGCCTACCGCCTCCACCGTGGTGCCGTCGTAATCCACATTGGTGTCCAACGCCACTTCTCCGATGATGAGGGAATCAAACGCACTCATGCCTGCCGCTCCTTTCGCATCTGCTCATCCGCATCCACAAAGGACTGGTTCTCAGGGCTCCACAGGTGAAACTCCATATGCTCGATCAGGGCCTTATACGCGTAAGAATCCGTTACCCGGCGGGGCAGGATCACGCCGGAGCGGGCCTCGTCCCCCGCCTGATGGGTGTCGGATCCCGCCAGGCGGTAATACTCCGGATGACGGCGGCACAGAGCCAGGGCCTTGTCGTTGCCGTTATCGTGGCGGGGATTGCCGTTGATGATCTCGCTGCCGTGGACGGCGTCTTCAAACACCACTGTGTTGCCGTCCCGGTAGGGATGGGCGTGGATAATGAGCACCTGATCGTGGAACTTGGCAAAGAACTCCCGGGCGCTCATGCAGCACACATAGGGATTGGAGCGCAGCCACTGTTCATCGATGCCGTAGACCAGGTAGTCATTGTCGTTTTCCGGGAACCGCAGCTCCGCTCCCAAAATCACATCCAGCCCCACCTGGTCGCCCCGGGCCTTGGAGGCGTGGTAGCCGGATAAATAGTGATCCATCACCGCATCCCAGTTGTGCTGGGTGTCCACCCGGGAGAGATACTCCGGATGCAGGTGATCCGTCACCACCAGGCCGGTAAAGCCCTTGGCCACGTAGCGATCCACCACTTCCGCCGCAGGCAGGTGGCCGCACTTGCTGGTCTCCGCCGTGTGGGTGTGGGGATCATAGAGATAACCGTTTACCTGATTCATAAGCGCCTTCTTTCTTCATCTGAACGCCCTGTCTTTCAAAGGCCGGAGGTTCCGTTTACAGCAGGGACCGGCAGGTGCTGCGCTCCACCAGGCGGGGCAGCAAAATCTGGTGGACATAACCCTGGGTCCCGTTTTCGATCTTATCCCGCAGCATATCCACCGCCTGGACCGCCATCTCCCGCTTGGGCTGCTCAATGGTGGTCAGCTCAATACGGGGCAGGGCCGTGGAGGGGATATTATCAAAGCCAATGAGGGAGAGCTGGCCGGGAATGTCGATCCCCATCTCGTCTGCCGCTTTCAAAATGCCCAGGGCGTTGGAATCCGTGGAGGCAAATATGGCCGTGTAATCAATGGGACGGGAGAAGAGATCCTTGGCCATCTGATAGCCGTTTTCAATGGAGGAGCGGGAGTACTCACTGTTGTAGAACATCTGCCGCAGCCCCAGCTTCTGGCAGGCCTTCATGTATCCCTCCGCCCGCAGCTGGTGGGTGGTGGAGTGGCGGCGGCCAAAGTATAAAATTTGCCGGTGGCCCAGTTTATAGAGGTACTCCGTGCCGATATAGGTGCCCCGGCTGTTGTCCACAGCCACATAGCTCTGGGGCTGATCCCGGAGGTTCTCACTGAGGAACACCGTGGGGACCTGATCCGTAAAGGCCCGGATATTCTCGTAGGTCTTGGGGCTTTGGGGCACGATGAGGATCCCGTCCACCTGACGGCCCAGCAGCAGCTTCACCACCGTTTTCTCCTGGCGCAGATCCGGGCCGGAATTGCAGAGCATGATGTTGTATCCGTGGGATCGGGCACTCATCTCCGCATAGTACCCCAGCTCCGACATGAACTGGTTGTCGATGGAGGGTACCACCAAACCGATGAGATCCGTCTTCTTCATGACCATGGACCGGGCTACATAGTTGGTGGTATAGCCCATCTCATCGCACAGCTTGATGATCCGCTCCCGGGTCTCGCTGCCGATCTGCGGGCTGCCCGACAGGGCCCGGGACACCGTGGCATAGGATACCCCGGCCGCCTTGGCCACATCTTTCAATGTTACACTTTTCATATTCCGCCATCCTTTTTCCACCAGCAGAACAGCCCCGCGCCGGGGCGGCTCCAGTGTAAACGTTTCCGACTTTTTTGCACGGAGAAACACATGCCTGATTCGGTATTTCTACTTTCACAAAAAGCATATATGATTTCCGGTTTGATGTCAATATGATTCTTCTTTTTTCGTGTTTTTGGGCAGAAAAGCAAAAAAAGAAAGATGTCTTCGGCGTTTGGCATATTGACAATGAAGCCGCATTTCTTTAGAATAAAAGCTGTAGAGGGCGCAAACGTTTGCAAGACATTTGCACTACTTCCAATCCTTCGCAAATGTGTGCCTGCGGCGTCCGATCCCAGGAAAAAGGAGGACTGCATATGATCCGCGCCGTCTTATTCGACGTTGGAGGTACGCTGCACGTGGCCGACAATACACCGGCCCTGGCGGATCGCTTCTCCGAGCTGCTCATCCGCCGCCTGGCTGAGAGCGGCATCGTGCTCCCGGTGGACGCCAAGTCTCTGACGCCCATGCTCCACCGAAACGCCGAGGACTACAAGCACTGGTCGGAGCAGACCCGCCGGGAGCTGTCCGGCGTGCGCATCTGGAACGAGTACTACCTGCGGGACTTCGCCGTGGGGGAAGCCCGGCTGGCCCCCATCGCCGAGGAGCTCTCCTGGATGTACGACGCCATCCGGGTGCGGAACGTGCCCCGGCCCCATATGCAGGAGACCATGGCCGCCCTGCAGGAGATGGGGATGAAGCTGGGCATCATCTCCAACATCATTTCCACCACCTTCGTCCCCCGGCTTTTAGAGGATTACGGCATCGCCGAAAAGATGTCCTGCGTGATCCTCTCCTCCGTGGCCGGCATCCGCAAGCCGGATCCGGAGATCTTCCGCCTGGGCGCAAAAGGCTGCGGCGTTACCTGCGCCGAAATGGCCTATGTGGGCGACACCCTCTCCCGGGACGTGCTGGGCTGCCGCAACGCCAAGGTCGGCCTGTGCATCCAGATCCGCAATCCCTCCATCGCCCACCGGGACACCGCCTTCCAAAATACCGGCCTGGCGCCGGACGTCCAGATCGATGATCTGGCGGAGATCCCGGAACTCATTCGTTCCAAAAACAGCTCGCAGCCCTGAACCTGCCATCCGCCCCATCCATATATAAAGGAGGAGATTCATATGGTTCCCGACATCCAGACCATCTTTTTTGACGTAGGCAACACGCTGCGCATCGTGGTGAAGGACCAAGCCTTCATCGACAAGGCCGAAGCGGATCTCATGGAGCTGATCCACACCACCGAGTCCCACGACGCCCTCTTCGCCAAGCTGGAAGAGCGCTGGAAGGCGTACCGCAAGATGTCCAAGACCACACTGCTGGACGCCTCCGAGGGAGAGCTGTGGACCCAGTACATGCTGCCGGACTATGAGCCCAACATGATCTTCGCCAACGCCCCCCGCCTCACCCGCCTGTGGCGGGATCACGACGGCCGCCGGGTGGCCCGGCCCGACGCTGTGGCGACTCTGCGGGAGCTGAAAAAGCGGGGCTACACCCTGGGGATCATTGCCAACACCGTCACCGAAACGGAGATCCCCGACTGGATGGCCGCCGACAAGGTAGCGGACTGCTTCAAGGTCACCATCCTCTCCTCCAAGGTGCGGCTGCGTAAGCCCGACCCCGCCATCTACCACCTGGCCTGCCGCTGCATCGGCACCCCGGAGGCCAACTGCGCCTATGTGGGCGATAATCCCGTCCGGGACGTGGAGGGCACCCAGGCCGCAGGCTTCGGTATGATGATCCGCATCGACGAGCCCGACACCCTGAACATGGAAAAGGCCACCGGCAAGGAGTTCACCCCCGATCACGTCATCACCGCCCTCAGTGAGCTGCTGGACATCTTCCCGGCCCGTACATAAGGAGGCGCCATGGATCAGCAATACAAAGCCGTATTCTTTGACTTGGGGGGCACCCTGCGCATCGCCCTGCATCCCGAGGCCTATGAACGCCACGCCCGGCGCAAGCTGGCAGAGCTCTCCGGCACAGACCTGCCCTTTGAAACCTTTTATCAGCTGGTAGAGGAGCGCTATGAGCCCTACCGCAAGTGGGCCCTGGAGGAGTGCAAAGAGGCCGGGGATGAGGAGCTGTGGTGCAAATGGCTGCTGCCTGACTTCGATCCTGCCCACATCCGCCCCATCTGCCACGAGCTCTCCTACCAGTACCGCCAGTCCAAGGGCTACCGGGTCATCGTGGACGGCGGATTGGAAGTGCTCCACTCCCTCCACGACTGGGGGTACAAGCTGGGCATCATCTCCAACCTCATCGGCGAGACGGAGATCCCCGACTGGCTGGAAGAGGACGGACTGGACAGTCTCTTTGACTGCGTGGTACTCTCCTCTGTATGCCATCTGCGCAAACCGGATCCGGAGATCTACCGCATGGCATGCCGGCAGCTGAACGTAGCCCCGGCGGAGTGCGTGTCCGTGGCCGACAACCTCAAGCGCGACGTCACGGGAGCCAAGGCCGCCGGTATCGGCTGCAACATCATCTTCCGCTCCCCGGAAAAAAAGCACCCGGTGGAGTTCTCCGACGAAAACCGGCCCGACGCGGTGATCGCCGCTTTCCCGGAGCTTTTGGATCTGCTCCGGCCGGATACTCATTGATTTTCGCGGACCGTCCGGGGAATTGCTCCCCGGGCGGATCCTGCGCTTTGGAGGGACCTTTATGAACACTGATATCCGATACATCTTTTTCGACCTGGGAGGCACCTTCCGGGTGATTCGGGAAGACCCGGCATATCTGGCCGCCGCCAAGACCAAGATCATGGAACTGTGCGGCGTTCAGGAGGAAGATCCCTGCGCCTGGTTTGACCGCGTCATTGACAAGCGGTATGACCAGTACCGGGCCTGGGCGCTGAAATTCATGTGCGAAGCGCCGGAGGAAGTGCTGTGGACCCGCTGGCTGGCCTATGACCGGCCCCGGGATCTCATTTTGAAAAACGCCGCGGAGCTCACCTACCAGTACCGCCAGACCAAGGGCATCCGCACCGTGGTGGACGGCGGTGCTGAGACCGTCAAGGAACTGTGCGCCCGGGGCTATACCCTGGGCATCATCTCCGACCTAGTGGGCCGCCGGGAGGTGGACGAGTGGCTGGACGCCGATGGCCTGCGGCCTTATTTCAAAACAGTGCAGCAGTCCTCCATCACCTATGTCCGCAAGCCCGGCCCCGCCATCTACTACTACGCCATGGAGGAAGTGGGGGCCCAGGCGGAAAACTGCTGCTTCGTGGGCGACAACCTCAACCGGGACATCATCGGCGCCAAGGCCTGCGCCTTCGGCATGACCGTCACGGTACAGTATGACCGCAGCAAGCCTTTGAAGCTGACGGAGGAAAATATGCCCGATGCCAAGGTCTACACCTTCCCGCAGCTGCTGGACCTCTTCCCCGCCCGGGGGCAGGTGGATACCGGCAAGCTGATCCTCCCCACTGACGGACAATAATAAAGGAGGCCAATATTCATGTCTGAATGCAAACGCGGCGGTGCCCAACTGGCCCAGGCCGTAAAACAGGCGTATGCCCAGGGACTGGACGACTACCATCTGGAGCCCATGGTCCTGACGGAAAACGGCGCCCCCGTGGGCCGCATCGGCGACAATGACGCCGCCATCTTCTGCTGCCGCCGGGGCGAGCGGGAAATTGAGCTCACCGAGATGTTCACGGAGGAAACTTTTCATCAGGTGCCCCGCCGGAAGCTGCAGAATCTGGACTTCGTGATCCTCACCATGTACCACGACAAGTTCCGCAATCTCCCCATCGCCTTTGCCCCCAGCCATGTGGTCAATCCCCTGGCCCAGGTGCTCTCCCAGGCCGGGAAAACCCAGTTCCACTGCGCCGAGTCCGAAAAGTTTGCCCATGTGACTTTCTTCTTCAACGGCGGTGAGAACCAGCCCTTCCCCGGCGAGGACGACGTGTGCATCCCCTCCCCCAAGGGCATCGACTTTGACCAGCAGCCGGAGCTGTCTTTGCCCAAGGTGACGGACACCCTGCTGGACGCTCTGGGCAAATACGACTTCATCGTCACCAACTTTGCCAACGGTGACGTCATCGGCCACACCCAGAACACCGCCGCCAAGATCGAAGCCTGCGGCCACGTCAGCCGTGCCCTGGAAAAAGTGGTGGGCGACGCCCTGTCCAAGGGCTATGTGGTGGCAGTCACCGCCGACCACGGCAACATTGAAAAGCTCTATACCGCCGCCGGAAAGCCCGACGGTGCCCACACCACCAATCTGGTGCCCTTTGTGCTGATGGATCCGGCGGATCCCTCCCCCATCACCCTGCATGACGGTTCCCTGGGTGATGTGGCTCCCACGGTGCTGGATATCATGGGCATCCCCCAGCCTCCGGAGATGACCGGCCGCTCCCTGGCGGAAGGCAAGGTCTGGGGCAAGAACCGGAAGATGCTCCTGATCATCTGCGACGGCTGGGGCCTTGGCACCGGGGATGACGGCGACGCCATCCACTTGGCGGACACCCCCTACTGGGACTCCCTGCTGGCAGAGCAGTCCTGGTCCAAGCTCCACGCCTCCGGCGAGCACGTGGGCCTGGGCACCGGAAAAGCCGGCAACTCTGAGGCAGGCCACTCCAACCTGGGGGCAGGACGGTGCGTCATGCAGGATGACGTGCGGCTGGACGCCGCTGTCAAGGACGGCAGCTTCCAGCGTACCCCCGCTTTTCTGGAGGCCGTGGAGCACGTGAAGAAGAACCACTCTTCCCTGCATCTCATCTCCTATCTCACCTACAAGTCCTCCCACGGGTGCATCGACTATCCCCTGGCCATCTGCCGTATGGCCAAGGAGCAGGGGCTGGATCAGGTCTATCTGCACATCATCTTCGACGGCCGCTCCACAGAGCCCGGCTCCGCCCCGGATATGCTCTCCTGGCTGGATGGCCAGCTGGAGGAGATCGGCATCGGCCGGGTAGTGGACGGCGTGGGCCGGGGCGTGGCCCTGGATCGGGATAAAAATTACGACAAGGTCAAACGCGCCTACGACGCCATGGTGGACGGAACCGGCGCGCAATATACCTGAATCGTGCATCCAAATGCCGCGGACGCCGCTACCGGCGCCCGCGGCATCCTCTGTCTTCGGTCAAATTGCCCGGAAAGCCGCAAGATGTACAGCTTCTGATTGTGAAAATGCAAACACTTATTGACGTGGAGCAGGTATGTGCGGTAAAATACATCTTGAGATGGGATGGTAAGTTTTGTTGGATTGTTCCAATCTGTGTACGGTTACGGAATGACAAAAATCCCGTGTTCCGTGCCCGGCAGCCATCCCACAGCATCTGTCGACCCTGCGGCCGTTTTCCAAAGCGGAGCGGTGCTGAACACATAAGGAAAGGATGAAAGACGCGATGAACGAAAAAGCATGCAAAGTTCTAGCGGCCCGGATCCGGCTGGAGACTCTGAAGGTCATCCATTCCCGGGGCTTCGGGCATGTGGGCGGATCTATGGATCTGGCGGACCTGATGGCGGTTTTGTACGGGGAGGTCATGAAATTTGACCCCAAGAATCCCCGCTGGGAAGACCGTGACTGGCTGGTGCTCTCCAAGGGCCATGCCGGCCCCGTGGCCTACGCCACCTTCGGTATCATGGGCTTCTATCCCATGGAGGACGCCTATACCCTCAACCATCCTCATACCAAGTTCCCCAGCCACACGGACCGTCAGCTGACCCCCGGCGTGGATCTGACCACCGGCTCTCTGGGCCAGGGCGCCTCCACCGCCACCGGCGCGGCTCTGGGCAACAAGATCGACGGCCGCGACAACCACGTCTTCTGCGTCATCGGCGACGGTGAGGCTGACGAGGGCGAGGTCTGGGAG
Organism: Dysosmobacter sp.; assembly: GCF_052306735.1. Taxonomy (NCBI): domain Bacteria; kingdom Bacillati; phylum Bacillota; class Clostridia; order Eubacteriales; family Oscillospiraceae; genus Dysosmobacter; species Dysosmobacter sp. The sequence continues at coordinate 23,995 of NZ_DAWBAJ010000030.1, forward strand.
GCTTTCCACTTCGCTTATGCCCACAAGCTGGACAACATCATCTATTTCATCGACAACAACGGCTATCAGCTGGACGGCCCCACCGACGATATCCTGGCCCACGGCGACATCGCCAAGAAGGCCGCCTCGTTCGGCCTGTACACCCAGGAGATCGACGGCCATGACGTCAAGGCCATCTATGACGCCATCCAGAACGCCTATGCCACCAAGGGCGTGCCCAGCTGCATCGTCCTGAAGACCAGCAAGGGCAAGGGCGCCACCTTCGCCGAGCCCAAGCACGACCACTCCTCCCAGCCCAACGAAGAACAGTGGGCCGAGGCCCTGGCCGCCGCCGAGAAGGCTCTGGCGGACGCCGAGAACGCATAAGGAGGGTGAGATCATGAATGTGAAACTGATTGGCAAGCACGAAAAGGATTCCCGGGCCTGCCGGGACGGTCTCGCTCTGACGCTGAACGAGATGATGGCAGAGGACAAGTCCATCTGCTATGTGGACTGCGACCTGATGGGCTGCATCAACACCAAGATGCTGCGCAAGAACTATCCCGACCGGGCCTTTGAGGCCGGTATCGCTGAGGGCAACGCCGCCGGCGTGGCCGCCGGTCTTGCCGCCACCGGCAAGAAGGTGTTCTTCCATTCCTTCGGCACTTTCTCCTCCCGCCGCTGCTATGACCAGATCTATATGTCCGCCGCTTACGCCGGGCTCACTGTGCACGTGCTGGGCTCCGACGCCGGCGTTACCGCAGCCTTCAACGGCGGCACCCACATGCCTCTGGAGGATGCGGCCATGTACCTGTCCATCCCCGAGACCACGGTGACGGATCCCGCCGACTATGCCCAGCTGGCAAGCATCACCCGCCAGCTGCCCGGCATTACCAAGGGCGTGACCTACACCCGCTTCGTCCGCAAGGGCATCATCAAGGTCTACGACGACGGCTCCGAGTTTGAGATCGGCAAGGGCGTGGTGCTCCACGAGTCCGACAAGGACGTGGCCACCATCATCACCTCCGGCATCATGGTGGACGAGAGCCTGAAGGCCTACGAGGCTCTGCAGGCGGAGGGCATCACCGTCCGGGTCATCGACATGTTCACCTGGAAGCCCCTGGACGAGGAGCTGGTGATCAAGGCCGCCAAGGAGACCGGCGCCATCGTCACCGCCGAGAACCACAACGTCACCTGCGGCCTGGGCAGCGTGGTGGCCAACTGCCTGGCCAAGAACGCCCCCACCATCCAGGAGTTCGTGGGCGTTCAGGACCGCTTCGGCCAGGTGGGTCCCCAGGACTTCCTGATGGACGAGTACGGCCTGCGCGCCGCCAACATCGTCGCCGCCGTGAAGAAGGCCATTTCCCGCAAGTAACCGCCACCGGGGCACTTCCGGATGCGGAAGTGCCCCGGATCGATGAACGCACGATCATGTAATCTCAGGAAACAGCCCGCTGCTTCCTCCAATTTAATTTTGAAAAGGAGAACCTGATATGGATGCTTTTTCCGCTTCCCTGATGGCTGACAAGAGAGAGATCATTTTCGCACCTACCGTCTACAAGTTCCAGACCTTCGCCGATATGGCCAAGGAGTTCAACCTGGGCGAACGTGACGTGGTGCTGACCAACGAGTTCATCTACACCCCCTTCATGAAGGACCTGGGCCTCAAGTGCAACTTCGTGTTCCAGGAGAAGTTCGGCGCTGGCGAGCCCAGCGAGGCCATGATCCAGGTGATGTACGACGCCATCCCCTACGACAGCTATGACCGTGTCATCGCCGTGGGCGGCGGCGCTATCATGGACCTGTGCAAGCTGCTGGGCTGCAAGCGTCCCGACACCGTCCATAACCTGTACTTCAAGCGCTTCCCCGTGGTGCATGAGAAGGACGTCATCGCCATCCCCACCACCTGCGGCACCGGCTCCGAGTGCACCAATATCTCCGTGGCCATCGTCAAGGACGAGAAGGACGGCGTGCTCACCGGCGGCGAGACCAAGCTGGGCCTGGTGTCCGACGACATCATTCCCAACAAGGTGTGCCTGATCCCGGAGCTGCTGAAGACCCTGCCCTACAAGCCCTTCGCCTGCTCCGCCATCGACGCTCTGGTCCACGCCACCGAGTCCTTCCTGAGCCCCCACCGCAAGACCATGACCTCCG
>NZ_DAWBAJ010000031.1:0-2635 GCF_052306735.1 Dysosmobacter sp.
GCCCATGCCCTCCAGCAGATAGCCGTTGCGCTTGCCGGCCTTGGCCATCATCAGCATCTTGCGGCACTCCCGCAGGCCGTCGCCGTACTCGATCTTCACCTCCCGGGTGGGATCGATGTGGCTGATGGCCTCCACCACGGCGGCGGCCACACCGCCGCCCACGGCGAAGCCCCGGCCCATGGCGGTGCCTTCGCTCATATCGTCGGCGGGGTCTGCCTCGATGGTGGCAAAGTCGATGTCCTTGGCGTCGAACATGCCCTGGAGCTCCTCAAAGGTCAGCACGAAGTCCACGTCGGAGCGGACGGTGCGGCGGTTGGCCTCCAGCTTCTTGGCGGCGCAGGGCCCGATGAAGCAGATCCGGGCGTCGGGATGCTCCTTTTTCACCATCCGGGCGGTGATGACCATGGGCGTCAGGGCCATGGAGATGCAGTCCTTGAACTCGGGGAAGAGCTTCTTGGCCATGACGGACCAGGCGGGGCAGCAGGAGGTGCCCATGAAGGGGAGCTTGTCCGGCACGTTCTCCAGGAAGTCGTGGGCCTCCTCCACGGTGCAGAGGTCGGCGCCGATGGCCACCTCCACCACATCGGTAAAGCCCAGGATGCGCATGGCGGCTTTCAGCTTGGCGGGGGTGGCGTCCTTGCCGAACTGGCCCACGAAGGCGGGGGCCACGCAGGCAATGACTTTGCTGCCCCGGTTCATGGCGTTGATGACCTGGAAGATCTGGCTCTTGTCGGCGATGGCGGCGAAGGGGCAGTTCACCAGGCACATGCCGCAGGAGACGCACTTGTCGTAATTGATCTTGGCCCGGCCCATCTCGTCGGACCCGATGGCGTCCATGCCGCAGGCGGCGGCGCAGGGGCGCTCGATCTTGGAGATGGCGTGGTAGGGGCACTGGTTGAAGCACTTGCCGCACTTGATGCACTTGTCCTGGTCAATGTGGCAGCGCTTGTTCTTGTCCAGATAGATGGCGTCCTTGGGGCAGACGTTCATGCAGGGGTGGGAGATACAGCCCTGGCAGCTGTCGGTGATGCGGATCTGCTTGGGGGGGCAGGCGTTGCAGGCGAAGGGGATGATGTTCACCAGGGGCATTTCAAAGTACTTGTCGTCCGCGGCGGCAGCCTCCTTGATGTGGGCGCTGACGGGGGTCTGGGAGCCGGCGGGCTGCAGGCTCATGCCCAGGGCCAGGCGCACCCGCTCCTGGACGATGGCCCGCTCCAGGAACACGTCATGGCGGTGGTGGGCCACCTCGCCGGGCACAATGGTGTAGGGGATCATATCCACCCGGTCCAGGTCGCCGCCCTCATAGGCCAGTCGGGCCACCTCGGTAAATACGCTGCGGCGGATCTCGTCCACCGCGCTGTGCACACCTCTCACAGTTTTTCCTCCACTTAATTGACGGGCGCCGGCCGGGCCGCCCGGATTTTTTTCATACAGCGCGCCGGAGGCCGGCCGGGCCCTCCGGAACAGTAGGCTGAAATTGCGTGAATATTATATAGAATCCTGTACCTTTTGGCAAGGGGAAACCCTGGTAATTGCTGGATTTTTGGCGGGTTTTTCACAAAGCGTCGGTCCCGGAGGCGGAAAATGACGAAGGAGGGCGGCCAAAAAGGCCGTCCTCCTTCGTCTTGGAGAGAGAAAAAGAAGAGAAAATAAAGAAAAGAGAGGGGGCTCCTCCGCTTGGAGGATGGTGTTAGCATATCCGAAAAACCTAAAAACAGTCTTGAAAAAGTTTGAACAGTTTATGAAATCCCGGTGAAGGTCTCCTTTCAGCCCGGTTTCAGATTCTGCCGCTATACTGAATGTGCCGCCGGAGGGGGGAGGATCCCTCCGGCTTTCAAAGGAGGTTTCTCATTGTGATCGAAGTGCAAGACCTGGTGAAGCGCTACGGCGGCCGCTGCGCGGTGGACCACCTGAGCTTTACCGTGGAGGACGGCCAGATCTTCGGCCTGCTGGGCCCCAACGGTGCCGGAAAGTCCACCACCATGAACATGATGACCGGATACCTGGCGGTGACGGAGGGCCGGGTGGTGATCCAGGGCCACGACGTGCTGGAGGACCCGGAGGCGGCCCGCCGGTGCGTGGGATACCTGCCGGAGGTGCCGCCGGTATACCCGGAGATGACGGCGGAGGAGTACCTGCTGTTTGCCGCGGAGCTGAAAAAGATCCCCGCCGGGGAGCGGGAGGAGCAGGTGGAAAAGGTGCTCTCCCTCACGGGGACGGAGGAGGCCCGGGACCGGCTGGTGCGCAACCTCTCCAAGGGCTACCGCCAGCGCCTGGGCCTGGCCCAGGCCATTTTGGGCTTTCCCCCCGTCATCATCCTGGATGAGCCCACCGTGGGCCTGGACCCCAAGCAGGTGGTGGAGATCCGGCAGCTGATCCGGAATCTGGGACGGAACCACACGGTGCTTTTGAGCTCCCACATCCTCTCGGAGATCCGGGCGGTGTGCGACAAGGTGCTGATTTTGCGCAAGGGCAAGGCCGTGGCCTGCGACACCCCGGAGGCTCTGGAGGCCTCCCTCTCCCAGGACCACGGGCTGGAGCTCCAGTGCCGGGGCGGCGGAAAGGAAGCCCGCACCCTGGCATTGTCCATTCCCGGCGTCACCGGCTGCACCGTCACCGGAGAGGCGGGGGGCAC
>NZ_DAWBAJ010000031.1:2645-19104 GCF_052306735.1 Dysosmobacter sp.
TCTCTGGCCCTGGAGGCGGACCGGGACGTCCGGGAGAACGTGTTCCGCTCCTTCGCCGGGGCGGGGGTGCCGCTGCTGGAGCTGCGCTCCCGCACCGCCACTCTGGAGGACGTCTTTTTGGATCTCACCGACGACGACGATGCCGTGGCCGCCCGGGCGGCGGCACTGCTGGGGAGCAAGGCCCCGGAGCAGACGGAAAAGGAGGGGAAGCGGGCATGAAAGCCATTTATAAGCGGGAGGTATGCGCCTACTTCCACGCCATGACCGGATGGGTGTTCACGGCGGTGGTCACCGCCTTTACGGGCATCTACTTCCTCTCCTACAACCTCTCCTACGGAGACCCCTATTTCTCCACGGCCCTGAACGCCTCCCTCTTCGTGATGCTGGTGATGGTGCCCATCCTCACCATGCACTCCATGGCCGACGAGCGCCGCAGCCGCACGGACCAGCTGCTGCTGACGGCGCCGGTGTCGGTGGGCGCCATGGTGTGGGCCAAGTACCTGGCCATGCTGACGGTGCTGGCGGTGCCCACCGCCATCGCCGCCCTGTGCCCCCTCATCATCCGTCTCAACGGCACCGCCTTCCTGGCGGCGGACTACGGCACCCTCCTGGCCTTTTTCCTGCTGGGCGCCGTGCAGATCGCCGTGGGAGAGTTCATCTCCTCCCTGACGGAGAGCCAGAGCATTGCCGCCGTGGGCACCTTTGCCGCCCTGCTGTGCCTCTTTCTCTGGGAGGGCCTGGTGAGCTTCCTGCCGGTGACCGCCATGGGCTCCCTGGTGGGGCTGCTGGTGATCGCCCTCTTTCTCTCCCTGGGGGTCACCGCCCTCACCGGCAGCTGGAAGCCCGGCGCCGCCGTGCTGGCGGTGAGCTGGGGGGCAGCCATCGGCGTCTACGTGTGGGACGCCGACCGGTTTGCAGGGCTGTTGCCGGATCTCTTCGGGCGTTTTTCCCTGCTGGCGGCCTTTGACAGCTTCGCCGTGGATCACGTCTTCGACCTTACCGGCGTGGTGCTGTACGTGACGCTGGCCCTCCTGGCCCTGTTTCTCACGGTCCAGGTGGTCCAGAAACGCCGCTGGAGCTAAGGAGGTGCATCCGTTATGAAAAAACCGAATTTCCGGGCGGCTTGGCACAAAGCGGCCGCCGTGCGCACCTCCCGCTACGGGCTGTGGTCGGCGGGGATCACCGCCCTGGCAGTGGCGGTGGCCATCACCGTGAATCTGCTGGTGGGCCAGCTGCCGGAAACCTGGACACAATTCGACATGTCCGGCAGCGGCATCTACGACATCACCGACACCTCCCGGGACTACCTGGCGGATCTCACAGAGGACGTGGAGATCCACGTTCTGGCCAACGAGGAGAGCCTGGATACCCGCATCACCCGCTTTCTCTCCCTCTACCAGGATCTCAGCGACCACCTGACGGTGGAGTACACGGACCCCAACGTGTTTCCCTCCGTCCTCACCACCTACGGCGTGGACGCAAACACCATCGTGGTCACCTGCGAGGCCACGGGACGCCAGGAGTCCTTTTCGATTGACGAGATCATTGGATATGATATAATGAGTTATTACATGTACGGGGTCCAGAGCGAGACGGACTTCGACGCCGAGGGCCTTCTCACCTCCGCGGTGGATCTGGTGCTCCGGGGTACCACCCGCACCCTCTATCAGTTGGAGGGCCACCAGGAGACCGCCCTGCCGGACACCGTCACGGAGCAGCTGGACAAGGCCCATCTGGCGGTGGAGTCGCTGAACCTCCTCACCGCCGGCGCCGTGCCGGAGGCGTGCGACGTGCTGGTGATCAACGCCCCCCGCCGGGACTTCTCCGAAGACGAGATCTCCGCCCTGTCGGAGTATCTTGCCTGCGGGGGACAGGTGGTGTGCATGCTCTCCGACGTGTCCCTCCCCAACCTGGAGGGGCTGCTGGCCCAGTACGGCATCACCGTGGCAGAGGGCCTGGTGGCGGACACGGAGCGCTTCTACCAGAACAACCCCTACGCCATCTTCCCCCTCATCGACACCAGCGTGGACCTCACCGCCGACGTGAACGGCGACGCCACCGTCCTCTTCTACGCCGCCCGGGGCATGACGGCCACGGATCCCGTCCGGGACACCATCACCGTCTCCCCCTTCCTCACCACCTCCGAAAGCGGCGTGGCCGTGGTGGATGAGAACAACCAGACCCCCGGCACCTACGCCGTGGGCATCCTGGCAACGGAGGCCATCGACGACGGCATCACCGCCCGGCTGACGGTCTTCGGCTCCAGCGCCCCGGCGGATGAGAGCCTCATCGCCCAGTTCCCCAGCCTGGAGAACCTGTCCCTGTTCGTCAGCGCCGTCACCGTGGGCTTTGACGACGTGGGCGGGCTGGACATCGCCCCGGTGAGCCTCTCCACTCCCTCCAACACCATCCTCACCGGCGGGTTGTGGGGACTGCTGTTCATCCTGGTGATCCCCTCCGCGCTGCTCATCGGCGGCTTCCTCCACTGGAACCGCCGCCGCAGGATGTGAGCGGTCCGCTCCGCCTGAAAACTCCTTCCAAAAGCATGGAGGTCTTGCTATGTCCAATCAACAAAAACGCACCTTCCGCATCCTGCTCTCCATTGCCATTGTGCTGGCAGTGGCTCTGGCGGCGGTTTTGATTTACAAGAGCCGCTCCGCCGCAGCCGCGGAGGAGGCCGAAGCCCAGGCTCAGGCGGACGCCGTCATCACCCAGGAGCAGGAGTACAACGCCCTCTCCTATTACAACGGCTCCGCCACCCTCTCCTTCACCCTGGACGAGGCGGGCAGCTGGGTGTGGGCGGACGACCCCACCTTCCCCCTGAACCAAACCACCGTCACCGCCATCGTGGACCTTCTCACCAGCCTCACCCCCCAGCAGACCATCACCGACGGCGACACCCTGGAGGCCTACGGGCTGGATAACCCCTCCGCCACCCTCACCGCCTCGGGAGAGGACGGCGCGTCGCTGTCCCTCACCCTGGGCAAGACCACCACCGACGGGCAGAGCTACTACATGATGATGAACGGGGACGAGAGCACCGTCTACATCATCGCCGGCACCCTGTATAACTACCTCTCCACCCCCATCTACGACATGTGCATCCTGCCGGAGATCCCGGACATGGCGGAGGAGAACCTCAGCTCCGTCACCGTCCTGGGCACCGTCTCCACCACCCTCACCGCCTCTCAGGAGGAAACCGACACCGCCGGCGAAGCGGAGGAGGGCAGTGACGACGCCGATGCTGCCGAAGAGGACGCCGCCGTCACCGTCACCTGGACCGACAACCAGGGCACCGACGTAACGGACAACGAACTCCTCACGGCCCTTTTGACGGAGCTGGAGACCTTCACCCTGGACAAGTGCGCCGACTGGCGCCCCTCCGACGAGGCCGCCTCCATCTGCGGCTTTGACGCCCCCTCCGCCGTGGCGGAGATTGCCATGGGGGAGACCACTCTCACCATCACCGTAGGCGGCGCCACCCTGGACGGCACCGGCTACTATGTCCGTCTGGATGACGACACCACCATTTATCAGGCCACCACTGCCAACGTGGACACGCTGCTCTCCGTGGCCGCCGGCGGGATCGGGGCGTAACGCCCATCCCCATACATCCGAAGGAGGGACGCCCATGCGGGTATTGATCGTGGAGGACGAGGTGCGTCTTGCCCAGACGCTCCAGGACCTCATGGAAATGGAGGGCTACACCGCCGACGTCTGCCATGACGGCGAGGCGGGACTGGACAATGCCCTCAGCGGCATCTACGACGTGATCTTGCTGGATGTGATGCTGCCCAAGCTGGACGGGTTCACCGTGCTGCGGCGGCTGCGCTCGGCGGGCAGCGCCGTGCCGGTGCTGATGCTCACCGCCCGGGACCAGGTGGGGGACAAGGTGACGGGGCTGGACGCCGGCGCCGACTACTACCTCACCAAGCCCTTTGAGCCCCGGGAGCTCACCGCCTGCGTCCGGGCCCTGACCCGCCGCCAGCCGGAGCTGCGCAACACCGACGCCCTCACCTGCGGGGACATCCGGCTGGAAAAGAGCTCCTTCTCCCTGTGCAAGGGGGAGCGGTCCGTGCGCCTTTCCCGCAAGGAGTTCGACATGATGGAGCTGCTGATGCTCAACCAGCACCAGGTGGTCACCAAGGAGACCCTGCTTCTGAAGATCTGGGGCTACGAATCCGACGCCGAGGACAACAACGTGGAGGTGTACATCTCCTTCCTGCGCAAGAAGCTGGAGCACCTCCACTCCTCCGTGAAAATCCGCACCATCCGCATGGTGGGCTACTGCCTGGAGGAGGGCGCTTCCTGATTTTCCACGTTTTCCACGGCTTTTTCCACGTTTTCCACAGAGTTTTCGACATAAGGAAGGATTTTCCTCCATGATCCGGAAATTACAGCTAAAATTCGTGGCCATCTGCATGGTTCTGGTGACCGCAGTCCTGTCGGTGGTGTTCGGCGCGGTGTACATGGCCATGGGCCAGAACATCGAGGCCCTCAGCCGCCAGGTGCTCCAGCGGGTCATCGACGAGACCGCCACCTCCTCGGACATGTCCCGGCCGGACATCAGCATCAACATCGGCGGGGACAAGGTGCTCTTGCCCTATTTCACCGTGGTAGTGCAGGAGCAGTGGGACGGGACCTACGTGGCCACCGTCACCGCCGGCACCTATGCCAACCTCAACAACACCGAGGAACTCCAGGACATCCTCACCGACTGCCTGTCCCAGAACCAGGCGGAGGGCGTGGTGCGGGAGTACGGCCTGCGGTACCTGCGCCAGGACAACCGCCTTTTCGGCTACAAGAACATCGCCTTTGTGGACATGTCCATGGAGCAGGCCACCTTGCAGAAGATGATGTACTCCTATCTGCAGATTGCCCTGGCGGCGCTGCTTTTGCTGCTGGGTGTCTCCGTGGTGCTCTCCCGGTGGGCCACCCGCCCGGTGGAAAAGGCCTGGCGCCAGCAGCGCCAGTTCCTCTCCGACGCCTCCCACGAGCTGAAAACACCCCTGACGGTGATCCTCTCCAACGCGGAGATGCTCCAGTCCGCCCCCCTGGCCGACAAGCCCGCCCGCTGGGCGGACAACATCCGCTCCGAGGCCGGACGGATGAAGTCCCTGGTGGAGGAGATGCTGACACTGGCCCGGGCGGACAACATGGTCCGCACCGCCGTGATGGCGGAGGTCTCCCTCACCGACGTGGCGGGGGACTGTGCCCTGGCCTTTGAGCCGGTGGCCTTTGAGGCGGGCAAGCCCCTGACCTACGACATCGCCCCGGACATCACCGTGGAAGGGGACGCCGTGAAGCTCCGGCAGCTGATCGGCGTCCTGCTGGACAACGCCATCAAGTACGGCGCGGCAGGGGGCACCATCACCCTCTCGGTGCAAAAGACCGGCTCCAGCGCCCGGCTGACGGTGGCCAACCCCGGAGAGCCCATCCCGGCACAACAGCTCTCCCGCCTCTTTGAGCGGTTCTACCGGGCGGACGCCTCCCGGGGGGAGCAGTCGGGCTTCGGCCTTGGGCTGCCCATTGCCTCCACCATCGCCGCCGAGCACAAGGGTACCCTCAAGGCCGAGAGCGACGCCGTCTCCACCCGCTTCATTTTCACCATGCCGGTGAAAAAGTGAACAACCGTCCCAAGCGCCGCCCCCAGGCCCGGGGGCGGCGCTTTACAAACCGTAAGAAATTTGTAAGAATGTCCTTGAGAACTCTGTAAGAACTCCCTGCTATTGTGATGGCAGCTTCAAGGAGGGATTTCCACATGAACGAGTGCATTCTGGTGGTGGACGACGATCCGGAGATCGTGGGGGCCATTGCCATCACCCTGGAGCGGGAGGGGTACCGGTGCCTCAGGGCCTACGACGGCCTCCAGGCCCTGGACCTTTGCCTGGATCCGGCGGTGCGGCTGATCCTCATCGACGTGATGATGCCCCGGCTGGACGGCCTCTCCGCCCTGATGCGCATCCGGGAGAAGCGGAATCTGCCGGTGATCGTCCTCTCCGCCAAAAGCGAGGACTCCGACAAGATTCTGGGCCTTTCCATGGGGGCCGATGACTACGTCACCAAGCCCTTTAACCCCCAGGAGCTCCTGGCCCGGGTGAAAAGCCAGCTGCGCCGGTACACCCAGCTGGGGGACGTCCACGCCCAGGAGCGTGCCGGGGTGCTGGTAAACGGCCGCCTCACCTACGACCCGGAGAGCCGCCAGCTCACCGCCGACGGGGAGGAGGTGCGCCTCACCGCCACGGAGACCAAAATCGTGGAGCTGCTCATGCGCCACCCCGGCCGGGTGTTTCCGGCGGAGGAGATCTACCGCCGGGTGTGGGGGGAGGAGACTGCCTACGCCTGCGAGAACACGGTGATGGTGCACATCCGCCGCATTCGGGAAAAAGTGGAACTCAATCCCAAAGAGCCAGATTACATCAAGGTGGTGTGGGGAATTGGATACAAAATGGAACGGCACGGACCACGATCCCGGTGAGGACGTGGAATACTATGTGGCCTCCCAGATCCAGGACGCCCTGGAGGGAGCGGAAGCGGCCCCCGGCGTCATACAGGTGACGCCCAAAAAGCATCCCAGGTTCCGGGCCTGGACGGGCGTCCTGGCCCTGCTGGTGGGCTTTGCCCTGGTGGCGGGCAGCCTAGTGGGCGCTCTGGAGCGGTGGGCCACCGGCAACGATGGGGACTTCTGGAAGACCGACTGGCAGGAGACCGCCGGCTTCCGCCAGGCGGTCAGCGACTATGTGCGGGACTTTCTGACTCTGGGGGCCGGGGGAGAGCTCACCTGGTATGACACGGTGCTGGAGGGCACCGTCTGGGAGACCAACGGCGGCTGGTGGGGGGACACCGCCACCACCGAAACAGCGGAGGAAGCGGATACCAATACGGCGCCGGATGCCGGTTATCAATCGGATAAAAACGTCCTGTATCGGATCACAAAAGACGGCGAAGACCTCTATACCAACACCGACTGGTCTTTGGCCAATCCCAACTCCCTGCCGGAGGGGTACAGCTTCCTGCTGGTCTTCAAAGACGGCAAGGCCCAGGCCTGGAAGGACGGGGAGGAGCTGGACCTCTACGGCGACGGCATCTACACCCGGGAGAGCCCCTGGTACCTGCCTGGCTACGAGAACTTTACCGCCGGGGAGGATGTTGCGGGCGTGGAGGTGCGCATGGCGGTCCGGGAGGAGCCCATCCCCTATCTCCAGGGGCAGTACGCCGGTGGCTATGTGGAAGGTGACTCTCCCATGTACGCGCTGTATGACAGCTTACGGGAGGCCCGGCAGAGCTATCTTGCCTGCGCTGTGACCTGCATCGCGGGGCTGTTTGTCCTGTCGCTGGCCTTTTTCTGGAAGGAGGACCGCCGCCGGGCGGAGGCGGCCATCGCCGCCAAAACCCGGTACGTGTGGACGGAGCTGCGGTTTCTTGCGGTGGTGGTGTGCCTTATGTGGCTGATCTTTGGCTACACCGACCAGGGACGGCCCGTCTGGCTGCTGTTCCATTTTCTCTCCAGTATCGGGGACTTGTCTCCAGGCACCCTTGTACGGGAGTATCTTCCAACCGGCATCAGCATGGTTCTGGAAGACCTTCCTCTTCTGTTGATTCTCTGCCTGGTGCTCTGGCTCATCCACGTAGACCACCGGCATAACCCCAAGGAGAGACGGCGGGGATGGCTGCGGAGCCTTGTCCGCATTCTCCGGGACCGGACGCTGCAGCTGCCGGTGCAAAGGCACCTGCGGCGGTGGGCACTGACTCCGGCAGCGGCCATGGTCCTGGGGGCCGCAGCGATGTTCCTGCTCCTGGTGATTGGTGTAGAGTTGTTCTGGTGGAACGTATATTTTGCTTATATGCTGCTGACCATCCTGGGGTTTTTGCTGATACTGGCCCTTTGCATCCTCTCCGCCCGGCACCAGCTGTCCCTGGCCCGGGACATCGGGCGTTTGGCGGACCAAACGGCGGCCATCCGGGCCGGAAAGCTGGACGCCGCGGCGGAACTTCCAGCCGACACAGACCTCCATCAGATCGCGGAAGACCTCAACCACATCCAGGCAGGCCTCCAGCAGGCCCTGGCAGACCAGACCCGCAGCGAGCGGATGAAGGTGGAGCTGATCTCCAACGTCTCCCACGACCTGAAGACCCCCCTGACCTCCATCCTCTCCTATGCGGAGCTGCTGCGCCAGGAGCCCCTGGAGGGGGCGGCGGCGGACTACGCCCGGATCATTGACGAGAAGGCCCAGCGCCTCAGGGCCATGGTCCAGGACGTGTTCGAGGTCTCCAAGGCGGCGGCGGACCAGCTGCCGGTGCACCTGGAGCGGCTGGACTTTGCCAAGCTGGTGCGCCAGACCCTGGCGGACATGGCGGATCCCATCGAAAAAAGCGGCCTGGCCTTCCGGGTGGAACTGCCGGAGGGGGAGGTTCCCATCACGGCGGACGGCAAGCGGATGTACCGGGTGTTCCAGAACCTGATCCAAAACGCCCTGCAGTACGCCCTTCCCGGAAGCCGGGTGTATGTCACCCTTACGGTATCGGGAAGCCGGGCGGAGACGGCGGTGCGCAACACCTCCCGCCAGGAGCTGCCCAAGGGTGTGGACTTCACCGCCCGGTTCGTCCGGGGGGACGAGAGCCGCACCGACGGCGGCAGCGGCTTAGGGCTCTCCATCGCCAAGAGCTTTACCGAGGCCTGCGGCGGACAGTTCCGGGTGGAGACGGTGGCGGACCTCTTCACCGCGGCGGTGTCCTTTCCCCTGGCGGGGGAGGGCGCTCCCAAGGCGTAAAGAAACAATCCCCCGGCGGATGATCCGCCGGGGGCTTCTTCTCTTTATTTGGTCAAACCGGCTCAGCATCCGCCGCGGTGGCCCCGGCCGTGCTCCTGGCCATGGCCCGCTCCGGCGCCCTGCCACGTTTCCTGAGAACCGGCGGGGACGTCGCTATCATCTCCCCCCAGGGCGGCGATGCGCGCCCGGATCTCCCGCATGGTCATCCCCTGGACCTCCTCCGCCGTGATGGTGGGATCCAGGGCACGGAGGGCAAGATAGGCGCTGTACTTGCCGTAGGAGAGGCCGCAGCTGTGGGCGTCGGACACGTCGCCGTAGTCCGCGGCGTAGCAGTGGGCGCCGGGGGTGGCGGCGGCGCAGGCCTCCACACCGGAGAGCAATTCTCCGCTCCCGTTTCCGGTGAGATCCACCACGGCGATGGACAGCTCCTCTCCCTGGGCAAGACACTCCGTGACGGCGCCGCTGGAGAGGATCTCCTCCAGCGCCGTCCGGTAATCCCGAAACCGCACGTTGAGCGCCGCGGCCAGGGCCTCTCCGTCGTCGCCCAGGCCCTCCAGGGACAGCACCCGGTCAAAGCGGTTTACCTCCAGCTCCACCGAGGGGTTGATGTCCACGCTGATGACGGCGGCGGGGGTGAAATAGGCCCGCCAGCCTCCCAGCGTCACCACCACCACCGCAAAACAGGCAGTCGCCATCAGGGGACGGAGCCGTTTTCGCCGCCGGACCTGACGGGCCACGGCGGCCCGGGTGCGATCCTTCACCTCCTCCGGCGCCCGGAGGGCGTCAAAGGTCTCCCGCATCTCATGTTCCATCCCCGTCACCTCCCAGCTTTTGACGCAGCAGCTCTTTGGAGCGGGTGAGCAGCGTATAGACGGTGTTGACGTTTTTCCCCAGCAGGCGGCCGATCTCCGGGGCGGTGTATCCCTCGTAGTAGTGCAGGTATACCACGTCCCGGTATTTCTCCGGCAGGGCCTGCACCGCCTCCAGCACCTCCCGGTGGTCCGGGGGCAGGGGGGCGGGCCGGTCTCCCAGGGCCTCCAGGGGCATCGTGGGCGCGCGGCGAAAGCGGCGCAGCAGATCCCGGCAGGCGTTCACCGTCACCCGGATGAACCACGCCTTCTCATGCTCCGGCCCCCGAAAACTGCCCGGCCGCAGGGCGTACTTCAAGAACACCGTCTGGAAGATATCCTCGGTGTCGGCGTGGTTTTTCAAATGAACCGTGCAGATCCGCCACACGGTGTCGGCGTACTGCTCCACGGCCCGGTCCACCTCCGCTTCGCTGCGCATGGCAAGCCCCCGTCTCTTAGTTTCTGCAGCCTCCCCGGCCGTGGCCCCAGTGGCCGCCGGTACCCAAATGATCGCACACGCCGTCGCCGTCCGCGTCCACGTAGTTCCATCCCTGGCCGGTGCACCCGGTACCGGCACTGCCGGCACCGTGGTGCCCGCCTGCCGCCAGGGCGGCTGTTGCGCACAGCCCCAGAGCCAGCACCAGGGCGATGAATATGGCAAGACCTTTTTTCATGCAGATTCCTCCTCGTTTTCAACGGGCATCCCGTGCCTCTTTCCTTCAACACCGCTCCGGCAGGGGAAATCCATTCACCGGGAGAAAAAAATTTTACTGGTGGTGAACTTTGCTGTCCATGAGGCCCTTGTCCACGCAGAAGAAGGTGAACTCTCCGGTGGCCAGAAGCCTCCCGCCCTCGCCCACGATGTCCACCGCGGTGAGCACCGTGGACTTGCCCCGGTGGCGCACGGTGGCGATGGCCCGGACGGTTCCCTCCGACTGGTTGCGCAGGAAGTGCAATGCGCTGGTTTGGGTGACATAATACCGTCCGTCGGTGTGGGCGGCGGTGCCAGTGGCATTGTCTGCCAGGGTGTAGATGGCGCCGCCGTGTACCATGCCGTAGGGGTTGCAGCTCTCCGGCCGGATGGTCAGGGCAAACACCGCCCGGTCCGGCTCCACGGACTCCAGCTCCATATAGTTGTGCAGCATAAACGCATTCTTTTCCGCCCGGCTCCGGGCTTTGGCTTCCAGTTCGTTCATATGAATCCTCCATGGTTGATATTCCGCTTAGTGTACCACGGCGCCGCTGTTTTTTCCACATTTTTTGCAAGAGGGGTTGACAAACGGGTTCTGCCGTATATACTGAACATATGAACAATCATTCAATCATTCAAACGAGGGAGGGCTGCCCATGGAGGATCGCTACAACGTGGAGTGCTGCGACTTTATCCACGCCCACGAGGACATCGTGGAGAAAGTCCGGCAGGTGATGCCGGGGGAGGACACCCTCTACGACCTGACGGAGCTGTTCCGGATCTTCGGGGACTCCACCCGGGTGCGGATTTTGTACGTGCTCTTTGAATCGGAGATGTGCGTGTGCGACATTGCGGCGCTGCTGGGCATGACCCAGTCCGCCATCTCCCACCAGCTGCGGGCCTTGAAGAGTGCCCGGCTGGTGAAGTCCCGCCGGGAGGGGAAGACGGTGTTCTACTCTCTGGCGGACGACCATGTGAAGGCCATCATCAACCAGGGGCTGGAGCATGTCAGCGAGTAAGTTTTCCACAGAAATTTATTTTTAGGGGGAATCTCATCATGAAAAAGCGCTTCAATCTCACGGATCTGGACTGTGCCAACTGCGCTGCCAAAATGGAGACGGCTATCAAGAAGATTGACGGCGTCCACAACGCCACCGTCAGCTTCATGACCCAGAAGATGACCATTGACGCCGACGACGACCGCTTTGCCGAGATCATGAAAGAAGTGGTGGCGGTGTGCAAAAAGGTGGAGCCGGACTGCGTCATCAACCTGTAAGTGCATCCATTCCGGAGAAAGCGGCAAAGCCGCTTTTTTCGGCTCTAAATCCCCCGGTGGGGGAAAAATCCTGAAGTTTCCTTTTGGAAAAGGAGGCCGTTTTCATGGGCAATCTCTCCAAAAAACAAAAAAAGATGCTCCGGCGCATCCTGATCGCCGCGGCGCTGCTGGCGGTGCTGGCGCTGGCAGGACCCCGGCTCACCATCCCGCTGTGGCCCCTGTACCTGATTCCCTATCTCATCATCGGCTGGGATGTTCTGTGGAAGGCCATCCGAAACATCGCCCACGGCCAGGTCTTTGACGAGAACTTTTTGATGGCTCTTGCCACCGTGGGCGCCTTCTTCACCACCGAGTATTCCGAGGCGGTGTTCGTCATGCTCTTCTACCAGGTGGGGGAGCTCTTCCAGGACTACGCCGTGGGCAAGTCCCGCCAATCCATCGCCGCCCTCATGGACATCCGGCCGGATACCGCCAACCTGGAAAAGGCGGACGGCACCGTGGAAGAAGTGGACCCGGAGGACGTGGCGGTGGGGGACATCATCGTGGTGAAGCCCGGGGAGCGGATCCCCCTGGACGGGGACGTGGTGGAGGGCACCTCCACCCTGGACACCGCCGCCCTCACCGGCGAGTCCGTGCCCCGGGACGCCGGGGTGGGGGACAGCGTCCTCAGCGGCTGCGTCAACCAGGCGGGGCTGCTGCGGGTGCGGGTCACCAAGCCCTACGGGGAGTCCACCGTGGCCCGGGTGCTGGACCTGGTGGAAAACGCCAGTGAGAAAAAGTCCCGCTCCGAGCAGTTCATCACCCGCTTTGCCCGGTACTACACCCCCTGCGTGGTGCTCTCCGCCGCGGCCCTCTTTGCCGTGCCCTCCATTTTGCTGGCGGTGCTGCCGGGGGAGAGCCTTCCCGGCTTCCTGCTGGGCACCGATTGGTTAGGCTGGCTCCACCGGGCCCTCATCTTCCTGGTGATCTCCTGCCCCTGCGCCCTGGTGATCTCCGTGCCGCTGAGCTTCTTCGGCGGCATCGGCGGCGCCGGCAAGTGCGGCATCCTGGTAAAGGGCGGCAACTACCTGGAGGCCCTGGCCAAGGCGGAGACGGTGGTCTTCGACAAGACCGGGACGCTGACCCAGGGGACCTTCACCGTGGCGGCGGTGCATCCCGAGGCCGCCTTTACCCAGGAGGCGCTGCTGGAATACGCGGCCCTGGCGGAGCAGTGGTCCGACCACCCCATCGCCCAGTCCCTGCGGGAGGCCTGCAAGGCCCCCCTGGACCCCGCCCGGGTCACCGACGTGGAGGAGCTGGCGGGCCTGGGGGTTAAGGCCCGCGTGGACGGCCGGGAAGTGGCCGTGGGCAACGCCCGTCTCATGGAGTGTCAGAGCGTCAACGCCCTGCCCTGTGAGCTGCCGGGCACCATCGTCCATGTGACGGTGGACGGGGTTTACGCCGGGCACATCGTCATCTCCGACCTGCCCAAGGCCGACGCCAAGGACGCCATTGCCGCCCTGAAGGCCGCCGGGGTACGCCGCACCGTCATGCTCACCGGCGACGCCCGGGAGGTGGCTGCCGCCGTGGCGGCGCAGCTGGGGGTGGATGAGTTCCACGCGGAACTCCTGCCTGCCGACAAGGTGGCGCTGACGGAACAGCTCCTTGCCTCCACAGCCCCGGGCACCAAGCTGGCCTTCGTGGGAGACGGCATCAACGACGCCCCGGTCCTCACCCGGGCGGACATCGGCATCGCCATGGGCGCCATGGGCGCCGACGCCGCCATCGAAGCGGCGGACATCGTCCTCATGGACGACAAGCCCTCCAAGATCGCCCAGGCCATGGCCATTGCCCGCAAGACGGTGCGGATCGTCCGGGAGAACATCGTCTTTGCCCTGGGGGTCAAGGCCGCGGTGCTGATCCTGGGCGCTTTGGGCGACGCCACCATGTGGGCGGCGGTGTTTGCCGACGTGGGCGTGGCGGTCATCGCCATTTTGAACGCCATGCGGGCTTTGCGGGTGCCCAAGATGGACGGGGAGAAAAACGTCTGAGAAAACCAGAAAAGGACCGGAGAAAATCTCCGGTCCTTTTTTTATGCTGTTTTGGGCTTCCGGACGGGGGCGTAGCCATACTTCCTCCGGCCCCAGAGCAAAAAGCCCACAGAGACCGCCAATCCCAGGCATTCCGCCGCCGGAACCGCCAGCCAGATACCCGGCTTTCCCAAAAGCTGCGGCAGCACCAGCAGCATCCCCACCAGAAAGAGGAAGGTCCTGGCAAAGGAGATGAGGGCGGACACCAGCCCGTCGGAAAAGGCGGTGAAGAGGGAGGAGGCAAAGATGCTCACCCCCATCAGCAAAAAGGAGCCCGCGTAGAGTGGGAAGCCCTCCATGGTGATGGCGTAGACGGCGCTTTCTGCCTGGGTGAAGGCCTCCAGGCACAGCCCGATGCTCATGCGGGAGAGCACATAGGCCCCCAGGGAGCACACCGCCACGAAAATGAGGCAGCACCGGAAGATCCCCCGCAGCTGGGGGAGATCCTGGGCGCCGTACTTGTAGCTGACCACCGGAGCTACCCCCATGGAAAAGCCGAAGAACACCGCCGTCAGCACGAACTGGAAGTACATGACGATGGTGATGGCCGCCACGCCGTCCTCCCCCCAGTAGCGCAGAAAGAGGATGTTGAAAAGGAAGGTGGTGACGGCGTTGGCGATGTTGGTGACCATCTCCGAAGAGCCGTTGCCGCAGGTCTTTGCCAGCATAGGCCAGTCCGGCCGGAAGGGCACGAAATAGAGGGATCCCCGGCGATTGAGGAAAAAATACACCGTGCCCGCCACCGCCGGGATGCAGTAGCCGATGACGGTAGCCACGGCGGCCCCGGCGATGCCCATGTCCAGGGGGCCCATGAAGGTGATGTCCAGCACCACGTTGGCAAGACCTCCGGCCACCGTCAGCCCCAGGCCCAGCCCGGGAAGGCCCGCCGTGACAAAGAGCACCTGGTAGGCCGTCTGCAAAAAGAAGGCCGGGGCGAACCACAGCAAAATCCGGGTGTAGGTGCGGCACAGGTCCATCTGGGCGGGACTGGTGCCCAGCAGGCGCAAAATCTCATCCAGAAAGAGATTGCCCAATACCAGAAACACCGCGCCCACCACCGCCGATACCGCCACCACGCAGGAAAAATCCCGCCGGGCCTCCAGGGCCTTTCCCTCTCCCATCTTCCGGGCGATGACGGCGCTGCCCCCGGAGGCCAGCATGATCCCCAGGGCCATCTGCAGGCAGTTGAGGGGATAGGCCATGTTGACGGCGGAGAGGGCCAGCGTCCCCACGTACCGGGAGATGAAAATGCCGTCCACAATGGTGTACAGGGACAAAAACACCATCATCACCATGTTGGGCAGGGCAAAGCGCAGCAGGGAGAGGGGCGTGAAGGCGCGGGAGAGGGCATTATCCATGCCGCACCTCCTGGGCAAAGGCGGCGGTAAAGGCCAGCTGCCCCGTCACCACCGCTTGGGCCGCCTGGGCGCCGATGGCCTCCAGGGCCCGGTCCTCCATGGCGTACAAATCCGCCAGCTGCTCCCGGGCATAGGCGCGGCCCTCCGGGGTGAAGAAGATGCGCTTCTCCTTTTTGTCCCGGCCGGTGTCCAGGCGCACATAGCCCCGGCGCTCCAACTCCTTGACCACAGTGTGCACCGTCTGCTTGGGCAGCAGCCACCCTTCGGTGATCTCCTTTTGGGTGACGCCGTCCCGCAGGTCCAGGGCGTAGAGGGTCATCATGGTGTTGTAGCTCATGCCGTGGCACCGGGCCCATTCGCCGTACAGCTCCGTCTGGCGGCAGATGCAGGTGCAGATGATCTCGTTTTGTTCTCTGGCAGTCATGGTCGTCTCCTTGTGTCACGTACTTAGTACGGATTGGGACTATATGATAGTACGAAACAGGACCATTGTCAAGGGGCGGCAGAATGTTCATGAAATCTCCATGATTTTCTGCCGCCCCCATGATACAATTCCTCTCCATCACACGTGGGATTTTCCCAAAAGGAGGGAGCGCCCATGCTGCCAAAGGGCATCACCGGATTTTATGACCGCACCCAGTCCCCGCCTCCCATGCTGGAGGAGAAAACGTTCGACCGCTTCTGCTACGCCCTGGCCCGGGCCCATGGCGGCAGCGTCCTTTTCGTAGACCACGACACCACCGGAAAAAATTTTTACGCCGCCCACATGGAGCTCCGCCATACTCCCTGGGTGCTTCTGGTGAATGCCTACCACCCCTACGGGGCCTTTGCCCCATCCCTGGATGCCTGGCCCCCGGCGTTTGGGGACCCGCCCGTTGATCCCACCCCCTTCTGGCCGGAGCTGCAATGGATGAAACCGGCGCAGCTGGGGCAGGACTGGCATGATTGCGTCAGGGAGCTGGGGGAGGCGGAGATGGCGCAGATCCGCGATTGGAACCCCCGCACCGTGGGGGAGATTCTGTTCAATTTCTGGGACTGACGGGAAAGGAGACCTGAGATGAACCCTGACAAGACGCATCTTTACAAGGAGGAACGCCGCCAGCCGGTGCCGGAGGAGCCTGCTCCCCGCCGCAGGAAATCCAAAACCGCGTCCTCCTCCAACAGCCGGCGGCGCGCAGACCACAAGCACGCCTACCGGAAGATTATCCTCCACTACGGCAGCAATGCCTTCTGCTGGGGGCGGCAGTGTCAGCTGTGCGGCAGGATTGACGATGCCTACAAGGCCTCCAGCTGGGGGACCGGGGAATTTCGGATCACCGCCCCCTGGGAGCGGGGCAGCTGGGAGGACTTTTGCCTTGGTGAGATCCACCAGCGGTATCCCGACGTTCCCATTCTGACCTTGCAGGACCGGCAGTGGAACCTATGGCCGTAAAAAGGACCACCAGG
>NZ_DAWBAJ010000031.1:19114-26098 GCF_052306735.1 Dysosmobacter sp.
CCGTTGGCCTGGTGGTCCTTTGCACAATCGGGGTTCATATTGTGGAAAACAGGGCCCTTTTCACCGGATTTTCCGTTATGCAGGCGGTTTTGCCGCGGTTGTCCTCCACAACGGATCCTGTTTTGTGGAGGAAGCCTTATTCCAGGCCCTCCAGCTCTTCCTGCCACAATGCCGCCACCGCATCCGACGGCATCCGCCGCGTCGGCGCAAAGTCCGCTCTGCTTCGTTTCCGCCTGCGGCGAAACCTCCGCCCGCTCCCTTGCGCCTCCTTTCCCCGGCTCAAACGCTTCGCTGGTTTGATCCGGGGGCCCCGGTTTGGCGACTGGCGGGAGAAAGTACCTGCTTACTCCAGGCCCTCCAGCTCCTCCTGCCACAATGCCGCCACCGCATCCGACGGCATCCGCCGCGTCGGCGCAAAGTCCGCTCTGCTTCGTTTCCGCCTGCGGCGAAACCTCCGCCCGCTCCCTTGCGCCTCCTTTCCCCGGCTCAAACGCTTCGCTGGTTTGATCCGGGGGCCCCGGTTTGGCGACTGGCGGGAGAAAGTACCTGCTTACTCCAGGCCCTCCAGCTCCTCCTGCCACAGTGCCGCCACCGCGTCCGACGGCATCCGCCAGTCGCCGCGGGGGGACAGGGCCACGGAGCCCACCTTGGGGCCGTCGGCCAGGCAGCTGCGCTTGAACTGCTGGGAGAAGAAGCGGCGGTAGAAGCTCCGCAGCCACTTGAGCAGCACGTCCCGGCTGTAGCGCTTGGCGAAGGCCGTCTCCGCCAGCCGCAGCACCTTCCGGGGACCGAAGCCCCAGCGGATGGCGTAGTACAAAAAGAAGTCGTGGAGCTCATAGGGGCCCACCAGATCCTCCGTCCTCTGGGAGATCTCCCCCTGGACGGCGGGCAGCAGCTCCGGAGACACCGGGGTATCCAGAATATCCGTCAGGACGCCGGAGAGCTGGGGATCCTCGGACTCCTTGTCGTCGGAGATGAAGCTCACCAGATGCCGCACCAGCGTCTTGGGAATGCCGGCATTGACGGCATAGTTGCTCATGTGGTCGCCGTTGTAGGTGCACCAGCCCAGAGCCAGCTCGCTGAGGTCCCCGGTGCCGATGACAAGACCGCCGGTGGCGTTGGCGATATCCATGAGCACCTGGGTCCGCTCCCGGGCCTGGGCGTTCTCATAGGTGACGGAGTGATCCTCCGGGTCGTGGCCGATGTCCTTGAAGTGGCTGCGGACGCTGCCCGAGATATCCACCGTGCGCAAGGTGGCCCCCAGCCGCTCCGCCAACAGCACCGCGTTGGACTTGGTGCGGTCGGTGGTGCCGAAGCAGGGCATGGTGACGGCGATAATATCTGTGGTGGGACGGTCCAGCATCTGCATGGCCAGGGCCGTGATCAGCACCGCCAGCGTGGAGTCCAGACCCCCGGAGAGGCCCACCACGGCGGTTTTGGCCCCGGTGTGCTCCAGCCGCTTTTTCAGGCCCAGGGCCGCGATGCACAAGATCTCGCTGCACCGCGCCTCACGGCTCTCCGCGTCCTCCGGCACAAAGGGGGTGGGGGAGATGTGGCGGGTAAGGCGGGTCTTGGTAAGGTCCATGTCGAAGTTCACCCGCCAGATCTCCGGGTCCTGTTTGAAAGAGGCATAGGTGTTCATCCGGCGGCGCTCCGCCGCCAGCTTCCCAACGTCGATCTCGCTGATGGTGAGGCCCGTGGCAAAGCGGCGCTCTGAGAGCAGCGCGCCGTTTTCGGCAATCATATTGTGTCCGGCGAAGACCAGGTCCGTGGTGGACTCGCCCTCTCCGGCGTCGGCGTAGACATAGCCGCACACCAGACGGCCGGACTGCCCCGTCACCAGGGAGCGGCGGTAGGCGGCCTTGCCCACCGTCTCATTGGAGGCGGAGAGGTTCAAAAGGATGGTGGCACCCTGCCGGGCCAGGACGGCAGAGGGAGGCTCCGGGGCCCACAGGTCCTCGCAGATCTCCACGCCGATGACCAGATCGTCCATGCCGGTGCAGGCAAAGACGCTGCTGCAGTTGAGGCTTACTTCCTGGCCGCAGAGGGTCAGGTTGTGGTCCACGCCGTCGGGACCGCCGGAGGGGGTGAACCAGCGCTGCTCGTAAAACTCCCCGTAATTGGGCAGGTACGTCTTGGGTACCAGGCCCAAAATTTCTCCTTTTTGTATAACAGCAGCACAATTATACAGTTTGTTATTCCATTTATCCCGTACCGGCAGGCCAAGAGCCGTCACCATGTCCAGATTTTTTGTGGCTTCCAGGATGGTGCGCAGGCCCTCCTCGGCGCCCCGCAGCAGCGTCTCCTGCAAAAACAGGTCGCCGCAGGTGTAGCCGGTGAGGCACAGCTCCGGCAGAGCCAGCACCTTGACCCCCTGCTTGTCCGCCTCCCGCATGAGGGTAAAGATCTGCTCGGCGTTATAGCGGCAGTCCGCCACATGGATCTTGGGGGTACCGGCGGCCACTTTCACAAATCCGTCTTTCATGGATACAAACCTCCTTGTAAGCGCGTGTTCCGTTATGGGATATTTTACACCGCCGGGTGCGGATTTACAAGGCGCAGACGGGGTTGATTCTTTTGCCGCTCTCTGGTATGCTGAGGATACAAACTGCATCCCCCGGCTGCCTCCGGCGGCCGGATGTGTCCGGAGACGGCTTCAGGCCGCCGCCGGATTTTTTTTATCAAACCAAAAGGAGGCCTTCCCATGTCTTTTCAGCTGCGTCCCTATTTCCCCCCGGATTTCTCCGCCCTGTCCGGCGCCCCGGAGGTGAAGCTGTGCCCCGCCCCGGCGGACGGGGTGGCCCCGGAGGGATACCACGCCATGAGCATCTTTCCGGAGTATTTCAAAATCGGCGGCACGTGGCACCTGGCATCAGAGAGCCGCATGGACTGCGTGGCGGTGTGGGAGGATGGCCGGGTGGCCGTCCGGGAATTCCGCCGTCTGCGCCGGGGCGACCTGGTGGCGGTGGGGCGCACGGAGCAGGGGGAGGAGGGCATCCTGGTACACCCCGACGGCTTCCGGGAGCAGCGCCGGGAAGGGGACCTCTTTGCCTTCCGGCAGGGCCGTTCCCGGGAGACGGCCTTTTCCCGGGACTACGACGAGCTCTATGAGCTGCTGCGCCATGAGCGTGACCACGGCAAGGTGGTGTGGGTGATGGGCCCCGCCTTCGCCTTTGACCACGACGCCCGGGACGCCTTCGCCCGGCTGGTGGAGGGGGGCTACGTCCACGCGGTGCTGGCGGGCAACGCCCTGGCCACCCATGACCTGGAGGCCGCCTACCGCTCCACCGCCCTGGGCCAGAATATCTACACCCAGGAGAGCCAGCCCCTGGGCCACTACAACCATCTGGACACCATCAACGCCGTGCGGCGCTGGGGCTCCATTCCCGCCTTTTTGAAAGGGGAGCACATCGATAACGGCATCATCTGGGCCTGCGAGAAGATGGGGGTACCCTACGTGCTGGCGGGCTCCATCCGGGACGACGGCCCCCTGCCCCCGGTGATCGGCAACGTCTACCAGGCCCAGGATGCCATGCGCGATCAGGTCCGGGACGCCACCACCGTCATCTGCATGGCCACCACCCTCCACACCATCGCCACCGGCAACATGACCCCCTCCTTCCGGGTGCTGCCGGACGGCACCGTGCGCCAGGTGTATTTCTACTGTGTGGATATCTCGGAGTTCACCGTCAACAAGCTCTCGGACCGGGGCAGCCTCTCCGCCCGGGGCATCGTCACCAATGTCCAGGACTTCATTGTGAACCTCAGCAAGGGCCTGGGACTGATGTAAAAAACAACACAAGAAAGACCGCCTTTCGGCGGTCTTTCTTGTGTGTGTTTAGGAGGGAGAAAACGCATCGGGTTTGGGAGGACCCTTTGCTTGATGATTAAGATACCCGCAAATCTTTGCAGAATTATGATAGCTGTGTGAACAGTTTGTGAATGTTTGAAAAAAAACGGCTTTTTTGAAATTTATATTTGTAGTATTTTTCGTTTTCTCCCAAAAAGATCAAGATGCCGCCCGCTTCCTTGGGTCTCCTCTCCCCACGGGACCCGCTTCGCTGGGCTCCCGCGGGGGCCCCGTTTTATTTATATTTCTGGCTTTCCGCCACCGCCATCTCATCGCAGCGGTTGTTATAGGGGTTCTCCGCGTGGCCCTTGACCCAGTGGGTGCGGACGGTGTGGGTGTCACACAGATCCAGCAGGCGCTCCCACAGATCCGGGTTCAGGGCGGGTTTCTTGTCGCTTTTCACCCAGCCCCGGGCCCGCCAGCCCTTGGCCCAGCCCTTTTCCAGGGCGTCGATGACATATTTGGAGTCCGACCACAGCTCCACCTGGCAGGGCTCCTTCAAAAGCTCCAGAGCGGAGATCACGGCGGTGAGCTCCATGCGGTTGTTGGTGGTGTTGGCCTGGCCGCCGGAAATTTCCCGTTTGTGAGGGCCATACATCAAGATGGCTCCCCAGCCCCCGGGACCCGGGTTCCCGGAGCAGGCGCCGTCGGTATAGATGGTGACAGTTTTCATATAGGTTCGATTCCTTATTCTGAGTTTCATGCTGATGCGCAGGCAGAGCAGCCGGAGCCAAATCAGCAGGCGATCCTGGAGGTCCCACGCCTGATCCCGCGCTTTGGGTATGCAGAACCAGCGTCCTCCGAAGTGTAAGGACATGATACAATGGATTACCAGAAAATACAACGAGAAAACCGTCAGTGCCAGGCCGACCAGTATGCGCAGGACTTCCATGGATACCACCTCACAGGTGGTATTATAGCATAGCTTGTTTAAAAATACACACTATTTATTTGGATTTACAATCATTTGATTTGCTAACTTTTTTAGGCCTTGCGGATAGAATAGTTCCAAGAGGTGATCCCATGGATATTCGCCACTATAATGAGTGGATACAAATTGGTCTGAATATTCTACATTACCGCAAGGAACAGCGCCTGACGCAGGAACAGCTGGCCAATGCCTGCGGAGAAAACGGAGTCAGCCGCAATTATATCCAGCGGATCGAAACCGGGGTCAGTTCCTGCAGTCTGGATACCCTCATGGACATTGCCAAGGCGCTGGACGTGCCCTTGTACAAGTTATTTGAATTCAAAGAGTGAGCGCAGCTGCCCGGCTGCGCTTTTTTCTTTTGAAAGTTCTCTATAGGAGAATCCACCCCCCATTTTCTTTTGGTCTTGCCCAAAAGAAAACGGGCCGTGGACGGTCCAAAAGAAAAGGCGCTCAATTCTTCTCAGACGCTGCTACCCTATTCCGGCAGTCTTCTGCCGAGTGCGCCGGACATTGTGATAACAGGATAAGTTTCTCCCGCAGGCGGCGGTGCGCAGCAAATCGAGGGTGGTCATCGGATGGCCGCTGCTGCTCTTTCCGCTGCCGCTGGCCATACGTGCCCGGACAGCGCCTAGCGAAGCGGAAGGCGCGGAAAGAGAAGCAGGTCACATCCGGCGACTGTCAAAATTTTTGACGCAGTTTTTATGCGGGTACAAGGAACGAAAAGCAAACGGTCCGGCGCACTCGGCAGAAAATGTCTGGGCTTCCTCCGCAGTGTCTGAGGAGACTCCCGTATTCGCCGCAAGGCTCCGCCTTGCGGCGGGAAACATTTTTTCTTTTCACCGTCCACGGCGATTTTCTTTTTGATGTTTCAAAAAGAAAATGGGGGTGGATTTCTAAATAAGCAGATGCTGCATCATAAAAAGAGAGAGCGTGGTTTCCCACGCTCTCTCTTTATGATTTAAATTCTCCCGGCATATATGCCCAGGATCATCAGCAACAGAAGGAGCACAAAGACGCCGCAGATCAGCAAAGCGACTTTCTGCCGGGGGCTTTTGGGCCGGCTGGTACGGAAGTTGCCCTGTCGGATTTTTTTCATCCGGTAGGCGTTGAAAAGAGAGACCAGTCCAAATATCACCAGAGCGGAGATCGTGTATCTTCCCAGCTGGTCGGCGCCTCCCCGGGGGAAAAAATGAAAGTACATCTCATCGCTCCTTTCCGCCTATGGCCTTTGGAACGTCGTTATGCCTCCGTCTCGCCCTCCGGAGCCGCGGTCTGCGCCGTCTCCTCCACGGGGGCGGCGGTATCCGTGCTCACCTCGTCGGCGCTCTGGTCCTCATGATCGGTAAGCGCCATGGCGATCACCTGGTCGCCCTCCTCCTTGAAGCGCATGACGATAACGCCCTGGGTGGACCGGCCAGCCGTGCGGATGTTGTCCACGGCGGTGCGGATCAGGATGCCGCCCTGGGTCACCAGCAGCAGGTCCTCGGATCCGTCCACCACCTTGATGCCCACCACGCCGCCGGTCTTTTCCGTGACGGCGTAGTTGCGGATGCCCAGGCCGCCGCGTCCGGTGATGCGGTACTCTTCCACGGGCGTGCGCTTGCCGTAGCCGTTCTCCGTGATGGAGAGGACGGTCTTTCCGGCCCGGGCCCGGGCGGCGCCTACCACGTAGTCGCCCTCCCGGAGGCGGATGCCCCGGACACCCATGGCGTCACGGCCCATGGGCCGCACGTCGTTTTCGTCGAAGCAGATGGCCTGTCCGTCGTGGGTGGCAATGAGGATCTTCCGGGTACCGTCGGTCTCCCGGACGGAGATCAGCTGATCCCCCTCGTCCATCCGCAAGGCCCGGATGCCGCTGGCGCGGATATTTTTCAGGGTGCTCACCGGCAGGCGCTTGACAGTGCCGTTGCGGGTGACCATCACCAGGAACAGGTTTTCGTTGTCCAGCTCCCGGGTGTGGATCATGGTCTGGATCTTCTCCCCCTGCTCCACCTGGAGGATGTTGACGATATTGGTGCCCTTGGCGGTCTTGCCGGACTCGGGGATCTGGTAGCCCTTCTTCCGGTAGACCTTGCCGGTATCGGTGAAGAAGAAGAGGTAGTCGTGGGTGGAGGCGGTGAAGAGGTCCGTCACCACGTCCTCTTCCCGGGTGGTGATGCCCTTCTTGCCCATGCCGCCCTTGGACTGGGCGGTGTACTCGCTG